>DASYHX010000222.1:0-46817 GCA_035998065.1 Pseudorhizobium sp. | reverse complement strand
AGCGATACCTCGTCCTCGACCTTGACGAAATTCAAGAGCGCCAGCGGGCCATCGAATGGCTTCAGGCGCGAACAAACGCTTTCATCAACTGTCTGCGCCCGCGAATCCGTTCGGCTCTTCTGGAGCTAAGCGGTGATTGATATCCCAGTGTGCGGGTGAACGTCGCAGGAGGTTACAATTTCCCTTGCCTGTCCGATGAACACTTCCCGAGCCAGGCAAGGCTCCTGCGTCAAGGCAAGAAAGCCTGTGCCTGCGATCGGGTATGTATGAAAGGCGACGCTGCTCCAGTGGCCCTAGGTACAGTTTTGTCGCTGCTTACCAAAGGCACGGGTCTAACCAATCCCCATGCATAGCATCGGCAAGAATATGTTTTCGCACCTGGTCTACAAGGAATCTTCAACACCGTTGGAAAGCCAAACCGTCGGCAGGCCATCAAATCAGGAGGGTGATCTGTCGCACATCATCTAGCATCTCTGAGACTGAGTGTGTGATGGCTCCATTAGGAGCGGCTTAAGTTGACGCTTTGTGAGAAACGGTGATTACCGGCCCTTTACGTCAACTTAAGGTAAACAACATGTTATGTTTTAACTGTTTTTGGCGCGATGAAGGGTTACAATTGCAATAGGATGTTGTCGTTTACGCTCCATAAGTTGACACTCAGAGCCCGAAAAGTTGACGTTTGGAGGGTGGAGCTGGTTGCGCGTCAACTTTAGGCAACCTCCTTCTGGTTGCGTTGGGCACATGGGAGGTTTGAGCCTCACGTTCTGGTGGACCCAAAAGGCATCCCCTTCGCCATCTCTGGCCATTCCTAGGACTTCCGCCCCCCCCCATCTTCTACATGTTGGGGCAGCAGTTATGTTAGTGATCGAGTATCCTTATATATTGCAGGCGAAGGTAGAGCGGTTGCGGTGTGGCATGATTGCAATATCTGCAAACAACGGGTGAGTTTACCCATAGAAATTACCATAGTAAGCATTTGCTTACTTCGGCTCTCGCGTGATTATTACTGAGGCTCCGGTTGACTAAGGAGCTCGCAGATGCCGATTTTTACCAGAGAAGCCGCCGCAGCGCACATCCGCAAACACCACCCAGGGTGCCCTGAATTCGCCGTTCAGTTCTTTGCAGATGAGGTTGCCAGTAAGCGATGGAAACGGGCGACCATAGGTAAGGCAGTTGGCATCACTATGCAAAACTACCTCCGACACAACATGACCCGATACGAGACCTTGCTCCTGGAAGGGATTGGCCGCAAGGAGGCGCGTCGTTTGGTTCAACCAAGGATCAACGCGATACTCGCGGTCTGGCGACAACCGCCGAAATCCCCGCCGCAGCCGCCACGTGAGCGTCTATCCAATAGCGTCGATGAGACGCCTTCCACCTCTCCCCAATAGGTAAGCCAATCAAGCTGCTCTTCACCCGAGGATGCGCATGTCAACAACAACCCTCCCGCATCCCATGAGTGCGCGAGCTACAACATTGAAGTTAGCAGAAGATAGAAAAGGAACTTCAAGATGCTTGTTGAACAGCAGACCCCGATTGCGCGCTTCATCCAAGAGCATGCCGACCGCTCATGCTATAGTTACGAGGAAATCGCGCTCCTGTGCGGGTTCAAGACGTCCGACATGATCTACATGTTCATGCGGGGCGAGCGAAAGGTGCCGCTGGACAAGGTGGCACCGCTCGCCGAGGCCCTTGGATGCGACAGCGCACAACTGTTCGTGCTGGCTCTGAAGTCATGGTTCAGCGCCGAACTGTTCAACCAGGTGGAGGAGTGCTTTGGTGCGATGCAGGAGAACAAGGCCGAGCGCAGCTGGATCCTGGCTCTCCGCGAGATCTTTGGAGGGGAGGTTCCGGAACTGACGGTGAAGATGAGGAATCGTCTGCGGATCTTGGCGAGAATCTCCGGCTAGTAGATTAGGTAATGCGAGGCCTGACGCTGGCAGCACCTTCCTGCAGCGTCAGGCCTAGATCCTCGTGCGAGCGGCTCGTAGTAGATCGTCTGGGGGCAAGCGGCTGTAGGCAGGTGCCTATCCTAGAGCGGAAACGCGGGAATCTGGCGTAGGGCCATAGCTTTTGCGGTAAGTGTCACGTCACCATAGTTCTCGCCTGCCGTTCTGGCTGCGTGGCCCTGTATCGCGTCAAGGACGCGACCGTCGATCCCAGCCTCAAGGCCCGCCGTCTTGAATGCATGACGCCACCCATGGTTTGGCGAAACGCCCTCAGGTACGACATTGTTCTTTTGCAACCAGTTCGAGATTCGGCCGGACACCGTTTGAGCTGGATCTGCCGTCCGTTCGTTCGTCATGGGCGGGTAGAACAGAGGGCCAGCTGGTGCCGCAGCCACAAAGTCGAGGAAGCCTTTGTCAATGATCTGGCCGTGGAGCGGCACGTCCCGATATTTCCGGTTCTTCACTTTACCGGCCTCGGGAGTGATGCGGATGTATGCGATGCCATCTTCCTCACGTACATCTTCCTTCCTCAGCTGGGTGATTTCGGAAACGCGGGCGCCAGTCAGCGCGCAAATCAGGGGTGCCCACTTCTTTGCGGCACTTGTACTCGGCCTTTCTTGCGTGTGCGGATTGGCGGTCTTTGGCGCTTCATAAGAGAGTGAGAACTGCAAAATGGCCAAGGCTTCTTGCCGGGTGAAACCCTTGGGACGCGTCTGCCTCTTGGGCGCGACCTTCAGCTTCACATCCTTTGCGGGGTTCGCTTCGAGCAAGTCGTTGGAAACCGCCCAGTTCAGTACAGCATTCACCGCTGTCAGATACACATCCCGCACCGTCCTTGGTGACAGCGTCAAGATCTTTGCATCCTTCCATTCAACCACATGCTTCTTGGTCAACTTCCTGGCGTCAGTTAAACGCGTGAACTTAATCAAGTCTTCGACTACAGGCCGCCAGCGCTTCTCTGCTCCTTCGCCCTTTCCGTTAGCGCGCAGTTCTGCGATGTAGCGATCAAACAGATTCCTCAAGAGTACAGGAGGCTGGTCGTCTTCTAATCTGGGTGCATCCTTTAGGACCGGGCTCTGGGGTGTGCCTGAGAAATCGCCTTCATCGCGTTCCACGATACGAGCCAGAGCCTCCAGCTCCGACATGCACAGGGCCCGAGCGACAGCTCGCCATTCGTTGCTTCCAAACGCTGCCGTGGTGTTTCCCAGACGTCGGTAGCGCTCAATGCTACTCCCGATCAAACGTTGGAGGGCTTCATCGCTGAGCTTTCCAGCAAGGCCAGCTCTGAGGTTGTCAACATACAGGTCATCGATTCCCACACTGGACCAAGGACCATTGCCGTTACGCAGCTCCTCATCCAGGGCTAACCGTTCATGGTAATGCCTGTTTGCTATTTCGTCGGGAGCAAGGGGGTAGCGCCCGGCGAGCGCCGGGCCGCCCAGTTCCTGTTCAGCGCGTCGCGCAGCCAAGATGACCTTATGTTTTAGCGAAGCTACCGCGCTGTGTAGTTTTGCCTGCGCTACTCGCCAGTCAGGACCGAGTGCTTCCCGGAGCTCCGTCTTGTTTTCAAGGTAAGGGCGCAGGTCTTTTGGGATTACAAGACGGGCAAAATATCGGCCGTTGCGGTTTAACAGATATGGGGTCTGGCGGGCCATTGTCTCTCTGCGTTTTCATCAAAAATGTAACTGAACGTTTAAGAAATTTCTCAATGAACGCAACGGGTTTAATTGAAACTCGACCGGGGTGGATTGGTGCTAATAAGGAGTATGAGCGTCGATCCGCTGGAGCGGGCATCCGAAGCGCAGGATCACGCACCAAAAGGGTGGTCTCCTGGGGGGATCAAGAGGGTCCTTGCAGCGGCAATTTCTTCGTGATGAAGATCTACCAGCGGTCAAACCGGGGTCGTTGACCGTCGCATCGGATGGAACGTTCAAGCTTGTGGCGAACACCCTCACTTGCTACAGTGAATGCCTAGACCGGGGTGAAGGCAACCGCTTCTATCCGCGATCAGGAGCGTAGAGTCCTACGATTAAGAGCCGCTGCCGTTGAGTCCGCAGGTAATGGAAACCCGCGCCGGAGAAGCAGCCTGATCCGATGCGCGTGCCCGTTCGTCTCTCAGTTTCACATGGCGTTCAGAACGCCGGACCATGGCGGAGGCTGAGCAAGTTGATCACGGCCGCGGCTTCAGTCTCAAAGGCCGCCGGCTTCGTGGAAGAGCTAAAACAGGGAGCCCGGCTGAGGTAGCGGCAACCAACACGGTTGCCGTGACCTTGATTCCAACGCCCGCCGCGCTTCGGCCGCATCCCACTCACAGTACATGTCAAGCCTCAGAAAGTCAGCGCCTACGAAGTCAGAGCTCCTAACGTTGCCAACTGCATGGGCGCATCCAGCATAAAGCGAAGTAGATGCGAAGCCGAGGGCTGCCTTCAACTAGCTCCCTTCTAAGGCCGGCTGCCCATAGATCCATCTGAACGAGGTTTGGCGGCACCGTTCCGCTTTCGATGTTGGAGCGACATCAATACATCAGTGCGTCGCCCGATCCTCTAATGGGGCGGCGATCGTCGCCGCCACGAGGGCATTCGCTTCTTCACGGAGAGAATCGCGAAGGGCTAGGCCTAGTTCTCGGTCAAATAGCCTAGTGCTGATTTCAGAAACTGAATGAATCTGGATTCGAGAGGCTTTGGTAGCTTCGACGAAGGCTGCAAAAGCTTCATCTTCGCCAGCTTCGCCTCTGAGTGCTCTAGTGCACGCGAGTAGCGCGTCACGATAAGCGGCGTTGCGCATTCCAGACCAGGAATCCAGAAGATGGCGAGCGGCGTCCCTGACGGACTGAACGTAGTGATAGCGTTGGGGCGCACCCTGAACCTCGACGGCGAGAGAATCCTTCCAGCTATGGTCTTTCATGGCCGCCACCTTCTTTCGAAGCAGACGGTATGGCGGCGGGCTTTCCTGAAGCTGATCTCCTGCTGTCAAGAAAGACCAATGGGAGAGCTGAAGACGGTTGCGTGGTCACAGGAAGTCCAGAGACCGCGGTGATGAGTAGGTTGAAGGATGCCAATACAAGGCGAGCAATGTTCTTGACGGCCGTCCGTGGTTAGCCGTCAGCTTACGGCACGTCGCTCGTTTTGTAACGATCTTTGTAACGCCGGAATGTACAACAGCGGCCGAAAGCAGAGGAGGTCAGCAAATTCAACGGGGTAGAGTGGTGCTGCTAGAGAGATTTGAACTCTCGGCCTCTCCCTTACCAAGGGAGTGCTCTACCCCTGAGCTATAGCAGCTTTGGCGCCGCGGTCCGGTTCGTCCGCGGGCGAGGGCCTATTGCCATAGCTTGGGGGGCAGCGCAAGCGGCAAAATCGACTTCCCTCCGCCGACGCCGGAGCACGCGCTTTTTTCCCCGAAGCTTTTCGGCTAATGGGGAGGATATGACCAAGGACGAAAAAGATCGGGTGGCGGGCGCGCGCAAGGCGCAAGCCGCCGCGAAGGCCGAAGAACGCTGCCTACGGGCTGCCGAGAAGCTCCGCGAAAACCTTCTGCGCCGAAAGACGCAAGCGCGCGCACGCCGTTCCGGTGCCGCCGACGAAGCTGTTGGCCTGCCTGCCGCCAAAAAAGACGAAGCGCCTTGATCCATCTGGCACCTCGCTCTCCAATGTCATTGAAGCGCCCGCGCTTTTCCTTTAAGGACGCGCCTTCGCGCTTGCACAAGAAGAAGGGCGGGTTCATTCCCGTTGGACCTCATGGATCGCATCAGAATTCGTGGCGGCAATAAGCTCAACGGCATCATCCCGATCTCGGGCGCCAAGAACGCTGCTTTGCCGCTGATGATTGCCTCGCTTTTGACCAGCGATACGCTGACGTTGGAGAACGTCCCGCACCTGGCTGACGTGGAGCAGTTGCTGCGCATCCTTGGCAACCACGGCGTAGACGTGGCCGTCAACGGCCGGCGGGAAAGTCAGGGCGAGAGCTACTCGCGGACCATCCATTTCACCTGCCGGACGATCGTCGACACGGTCGCCCCCTATGAACTCGTGTCGAAGATGCGCGCGAGTTTCTGGGTCATCGGCCCGCTGCTGGCCCGGGAAGGTCAGGCGCGCGTTTCGCTGCCCGGCGGCTGCGCTATCGGCACGCGGCCTGTCGACCTGTTTCTGGACGGACTGCAGGCGCTCGGGGCCAAGCTGGAGATTGACGGCGGATACGTGAACGCCACGGCGCCGAGTGGCGGGCTTGTCGGTGGGCACTACACCTTCCCCAAGGTATCTGTCGGTGCCACCCATGTCATGATGATGGCGGCGAGCCTGGCGAACGGCACGACTGTGATCGAGAATGCCGCGCGGGAACCAGAGGTGGTGGACCTGGCACGATGCTTGAACGCGATGGGAGCAAAAATTGCTGGTGCCGGCACCAGCACCATCACCATTGAAGGTGTGACCTCGCTCTCCGGCGCCCGCCACCGCGTGCTGCCGGATCGCATCGAGACCGGCACCTATGCCATGGCGGTGGCAATGACCGGGGGCGACGTCACGCTCGAAGGCACAGAAGCGGCACTCCTGGACAATGCCCTGGAAGCGATCCGCATGGCAGGCGCCACGGTGACCGACACCGAAAGTGGCCTGCGGATCGTACGCAATGGCAACGGCATACAGCCTGTGGACGTCGTCACGGAACCCTTTCCCGGCTTTCCAACGGACCTCCAGGCGCAGTTCATGGCTCTGATGACCCGTTCTTCCGGTGTTTCTCATATAACCGAGACGATCTTCGAGAACCGCTTCATGCACGTGCAGGAACTGGCCCGTCTTGGGGCGCGCATCTCGCTATCAGGGCAGATGGCGCGAATCGAAGGTGTCAGCGGCCTGAAAGGCGCGCCGGTCATGGCAACGGATCTGCGTGCCTCGGTGTCGCTGGTGATTGCGGGGCTGGCGGCGGAGGGGGAGACCCTGGTCAATCGGGTCTATCATCTCGATCGCGGCTTCGAACGCCTGGAAGAGAAACTTACCCGCTGCGGGGCGGACGTAGAACGCATCAGCGACTAAGGTTCCGGTGGCGTTGCTAAGGGTGTCGGTCCATCCTATCTCCACCCAAGGATGAATTGACGCCGCCGGCGTCATCAATTGGAATTTGTGACAATGGCTGATCTAAAGCTTCTTGCGCTCGACGAGGATGATCTGGGGGTCATTTCTGCCTACATGCAAGACAGTGTCTTGCGCGTAGCGGATGTGAGCTACGACTGGCGCGGCCGCCAGTTCACGCTGGCGGTTAACCGCTTCGTTTGGGAGAAGGCGGATCGTAAGAAGAAGGGATTTGAGCGGCGTCGGTCGGTAATCTCGTTCAAACGGGTGGAGGCGGTGCGCAGCCTTGACGTCCATCGCCACAATCCCGACGAGGTATACTGTCTGCTCGCGATCCGCTTTGAACAGAAGGGCGAGGGGCCCGACGGGACGGTGGAGCTGACGTTTGCCGGCGGCGCAGCGATTAACCTGGATGTAGAGTGCATTGAAGTGCAAATGCTGGACACCGGTGGCGCCTGGGCGACCCAGCGTATGCCCCAGCATATCGACGAATGAAGTGAGTGACCGCGCTGGTGGCGCAATGCATTGAGGGGATGTGGGAGTGGCAATCTGGCTTGAGTCGGGCTCCGAGGATTTTGAAGCGCGTTTCTCCGCCTTCCTTTCCACCAAGCGTGAAGTGTCGGATGACGTCAACGCCGTGGTCAAGGCCATCATTGATGATGTCAGGAAACGCGGTGATGCCGCGTTGATCGACTATTCCCGGCGTTTCGACAAAGTTGAGCTCTCCGTAGAAAGCTTGCGTGTCCGCGAGGAAGAAATCCAAGCAGCAGTCGCGGCGACGGCACCTGATGTCCTCGATGCCCTCCGCCTTGCGGCCGAACGCATTGAAAAGCATCATGCCCGGCAGATGCCGAAGGACGACCTCTACGAGGATGAACTTGGTGTCGGGCTCGGCTCGCGCTGGACCGCGGTCGATGCTGTCGGTCTCTATGTCCCAGGCGGCACGGCCAGCTATCCCAGTTCGGTCCTGATGAATGCACTGCCTGCCAGGGTTGCCGGCGTGCCGCGCATCGTCATGGTTGTGCCTGCCGCTGGCGGCGTCATCAATCCGGCAGTTCTTGCCGCAGCCAGCATCGCCGGCGTCTCTGAGATCTATCGCATAGGCGGGGCGCAAGCTGTGGCGGCACTTGCCTACGGCACGGATACGATCGCGCCGGTCGCCAAAATCGTGGGCCCCGGCAATGCCTATGTGGCGGCGGCGAAGCGGCAGGTCTTCGGGCAGGTCGGCATCGACATGATTGCAGGCCCTTCGGAGGTTCTGGTGATCGCCGACGCGGACAATGATCCTGACTGGATCGCGGCGGACCTCCTGGCCCAAGCGGAACACGACGTCGGCGCGCAATCGATCCTGGTCACGGACGACCGGGATTTCGCGAAGTCCGTTGAGCAGGCCGTCGAGCGGCAACTGAAGACGCTCTCGCGGTCCGAGACCGCAAGCCGGAGCTGGGCCGACTTCGGCGCGATTATCCTGGTTGACGACCTGATCTCGGCTCTGCCGCTGGCAAATCGCATAGCCCCCGAACATCTGGAACTCTCGGTCGCTGAGCCGGATCTGTTACTCGGCGGGATCCGCAACGCGGGTGCGATCTTCGTCGGGCGCCATACGCCCGAGGCCATCGGCGATTATGTCGGAGGCTCAAACCATGTTCTGCCAACGGCACGCTCTGCGCGCTTCTCGTCGGGGCTTTCGGTCCTGGATTACGTCAAACGGACTTCGATCCTGCGCCTCGGCCCGGATCAACTGGGAGCGCTCGCGTCTGCAGCGATCACGCTCGCGCATTCGGAAGGACTTGACGCGCATGCCCGATCGGTGGCCATCCGGTTGAACCGCGGGAGCTGACGATGGTGCAGGGCGATTTTCGGCTCTCCGATGTCGTCCTTGACGAGTCCATTGGCCGTTCCACTCCGGACGTCGAGCACGAACGAGCGGTCGCGATCTTCGATCTGGTGGAGGAAAACACGTTCGAACCGGTAGGGCATCCTGGCGGGCCGTACCATCTCAAGCTCTCGTTGGTCGATTCAAAGCTCGTCTTCACCGTCACGACGGAAGCGGGCGAGGGCGTGGCGACACATATCCTTTCGCTGACGCCCTTCCGGCGGATCATCAAGGATTATTTCATGATCTGCGAAAGCTACTACGAAGCGATCCGGTCGGCGACGCCCAGCCGCATCGAGGCGATCGACATGGGGCGGCGCGGCATCCACAACGAAGGCTCGCAGACGCTGGCGGACCGCCTCGAGGGCAAGGTGACGATGGATTTCGATACCGCGCGGCGGCTGTTCACGCTCGTTTGCGTGTTGTATTGGCGCGGATAACGGCCATGGCCGAGCCTTCGATTTCCCATGCGCTGACGGAAAAGCCTGGCGCAGTTCTCTTCATGTGCGGCTGGAACGCGATACGCTCGCCCATGGCGGAGGTCATTGCCAAACGCCTCCTGCCACCCGATATATACGTGCAATCCGCAGGTGTCCGCTCCGGCGAACGGGACCCTTTCGTCGACGCGGTTCTCGAAGAGGTCGGCCTCTCCATCGGGAAGCACCATCCGCGCACCCTGGATGATCTTGAGGACGATTTCTTCGACCTCATCATCACTCTGACGCCAGAAGCACATCATGCGGCGCTGGAACTGACACGTTCCAACGCAATATCCGTGATTTATTGGCCGACGCTGGATCCGACTGCCGCCACCGGAACGCGCGAGCAGCGGCTTTCCGCCTATAGGGAGGTGCGGGACTATCTTTGGCGGCGGATCGGCGATCAATTCGCTGGCTTCAAGAGCCCGCGACCGGAGACGCCCTGAGGCGCAAATGAATTGGATTATGCGAGTTCACAAACCGGACACGATTGTGTAGTTTCCGCGCAAATTTACGGGCGGACGATCTGTCCAGCCCAACATCAACCGACAGGAAGAACACCCATAGATGGCTAAAGAAGAAGTCCTCGAATTCCCGGGCGTTGTCACCGAACTGTTGCCGAACGCAACCTTTCGGGTGAAGCTAGAGAACGAACACGAGATCATTGCACACACCGCCGGGCGCATGCGCAAGAACCGCATCCGCGTTTTGGCCGGCGACAAGGTCCTGGTGGAAATGACGCCTTACGACCTCACCAAGGGCCGCATCACCTACCGTTTCAAGTGACGCTTCAACACGGCAGAACGGCTAGAGCCAATGGCGTCTGATCAGAAACTAATCCTGGCCTCCGGATCGCCGCGACGCCTCGACCTGCTCAATCAGGCGGGCATCGAGCCCAACCGGCTAATGCCGATGGATATCGACGAGACGCCGAAGAAGTCGGAGCATCCGCGCTCACTGGCGCGCCGTCTGTCTTCTGAGAAGGCAGAGGCGGCGTATGCGGCCACGAAAGGCGATCTCGCGTGGCGCCACAGTTATATCTTATCCGCTGATACCGTTGTCGCGGTCGGCCGGAGGATCCTTGAAAAGACCGAGTTCACGGAGGAGGCAGCGTCTGCTCTCCACCTTCTCTCCGGCCGCGGTCACTGGGTCTATACCGGCATCTGTCTGGTCACACCCGGTGGTCAGTTTCGGCAGAAGGTCGTGCAGACCAAGGTAAGATTCAAGCGCCTCTCGGCCCGGGAAATCGACAATTACATCGCCTGCGGGCAATGGCGTGGCAAGGCCGGGGCCTACGCGATTCAGGGTATCGCCGGCAGCTTCGTTCAGAAGATGGTCGGCTCCTACACCAATGTTGTGGGCTTGCCGCTCTACGAAACCCTCTCCCTGCTTTCCGGGGAAGGGTTTGATGTTCAGGCGGCATGGCCGGAGAGTTGACCATGTCTTCACCGATCAAGCCGGGCGGCAAGGTAGAGCCGTTACGCAAGGCCCGCCCGTGCCCGGAATGCGGCAAGCCTTCTGAGCGGGAGCATTATCCCTTCTGCTCCGACCGGTGTCGTACGCTTGACCTCTCCCGCTGGTTGAAGGGCTCCTACGCGATCCCGGTTTCGGATGATCAGTCGAAGGCAGAAGCGGGCGACGACTGAGGTGGCGATTTCGGCCCTCCCGACGGCTGCAGGAATTGCGCGTCGGGCGGCGAAAAAAGTGCCAAGTGCCGCTGGACATGGCCGAACAAGATGTTATAACCCCGCTCGCTTCCGGGGGATACACCCCCCGCCGGCCTAGGAGCCGGAGGCTTTAGCGCCTCGATGCCCGGATAGCTCAGTTGGTAGAGCAGCGGATTGAAAATCCGCGTGTCGGTGGTTCAAATCCGCCTCCGGGCACCATTTCTCATTGATTGCGTCAGAGTCTGCTGAGGGTAACTCGTCCTTGACGAGTCCCTTTCGTGCCGCATCTAGGTTCTCATGTTGATCTTGTTGCTTCGCGATGTGCCTGCTGCCGACGGTTATCCTCCAGGTCTTTACCGATGCGGAGATCGGCGGTGACAACTGCAGAGTGGTTCGAACGGACGGCCGTGGAGGTGGCGCAGGATCTGGTTGGTGCATCTTTATGTTTCGACAGGATTGGTGGGATGATCGTCGAGACAGAGGCTTATGAGATGCAGGATCCCGCATCGCACAGCTTCCGCGGCCCCACCGCACGCAACAGGTCCATGTTCGGACCCGCTGGGAGAGCTTATGTTTACCGGTCCTATGGGCTCCACTGGTGCCTGAATGTGGTCTGCCGGTCGGGGAGCGCTGTCCTCATCCGCGCCGTTGAACCGCTATGGGGGGTGGAGAGAATGATGGAAAGGCGCGGTCAGGTGAGCCATCGCCTGCTCTGCGCCGGTCCGGGTCGGGTTTGCCAGGCGCTTGGGGTATCGGGTGAGCACGATGGTCTTTCTCTGACGAAGCCGCCCTTCCACCTTGCTCTTCCGGAGCGAAGGCCTGAACTTGTGGTGGGCAAACGCGTCGGCATCACCAGAGCGGCGGAGCTTCCCTGGCGGTTCGGCTTGATGGGGTCCCCTTACGTCAGTCGCAAGTTTCCATTCGCTCCTTAGAGATGTCTTGGCGTCCAGTACAGGACCGAGCTGCTCGCGGCTTGATGTGCGCCATGGTGGCACAGCGAATTTGTCGCTGTTGCAGGAAGCCTTAACCTTCGGGCAAGGAATTAACCATACATATGAGCGACACGGCAAATTGGGGGAGCACTCTTCCCCAGCAGGCATGAGGCCGCACTGCCGTACCGGTTTCGATCCGGTATCCGCTCACGATCACATCCGGAACGACTGCGGCAACGACGTCGCCCATGCCTGATGCGCCTCGCGCAGTCTGGGTGGCATCCATCTGCAGTGGAGAGGAGTGAACATGAGCCTTTCGCTTGCGGTCCTAGCGGGACCGATCCTTTTGTTGGGGACGCATTGTGGGGCAGAGTTCGCCATCCGAACAGGCGCGAAGAGCCCAGGCGGGGAGCCTGGGTGAGAGGCTGGCATTCGCCGGTCTGGACGCCCGGACCTGCGACCTCCTGCGTCGTCATCGGCCACAGCTTGACCAGTACTGCAAGGCGGGCCTTCGTGATCTCTTTCACCGTCTTCAGACGTCTCCCGAAGCCGCCGGTCAATTCACGAGCGAACATCAGATAGAACGCCTGCACGACCTGCAGGCGACCCACTGGGGCGTTCTCACCGACGCCCGTTTCGACGCTCTCTATGCGGAGCGGGTTAAGGTTCTTTCGGATAGCCAAAGCCGCATGGGGCTTGCCCCGCGATGGCACGTTGCCGGCCACGCGGTGGTTCTGGAGCATCTTCTCGCGGGTGTTCTTGCCGAAGAGGTCGGACGACAGTTTCTTCCGGCCACGCGCCGACGCACGCAGGAACTCGCAGATCTCATGGGCGCATTGGTCCAACTGGTTATGGTGGACGTGGAGATTGCGGTCTCCGTGCGATTCAACGAGCTTCGCCAGAAACATAACCACGATCTTACCCAGCAGCGGCAGGACCATCAGGCGGAGGTTACCGCCCTGTTTTCGGATGTCTTGCGCTCACTTGCGGAACGCGATTTTACGATCTCGCTTCCCCTGGACGTGCCGGAGCCTTACCGCGAACTGGTGGATCTGCTCAATCAGGCGATCGAGGTGAGCCGGGCGTCGCTCCAGAAGACCGCGGCGAAAGGTGAAGAGGCGGGCGGGGCTGCGAGCGCGCTTGCGCTGGAGGCCCGCGAGCTTTCAGAAAAATCCTCCGGACATTCGCAGCGGTTGTGCGAAGCTTCTGCGCAGCTCGCCGCAATCACTCAAGCCGTGCATGCCTGTGCGGCAGGAACAACGGCCGCCCAGCAAGCCGCTGCCGAAACGCGCCAGTCGGTGGAGGAAAGCGGCCAGATCGTCGGCCGCGCCATCAGCGCGATGGCAGATATTGAAGCGTCCGCCGAGAAAATCGGCGAAATCATCGGTGTTATCGACGAGATCGCCTTCCAGACCAATCTTCTGGCGTTGAATGCCGGAATCGAGGCGGCGAGGGCAGGGGATTCGGGGCGTGGGTTCGCCGTTGTTGCGCAGGAAGTTCGTGCGCTTGCCCAGCGCTCAGCAGATGCCGCGCACGAGATCAAGGCGCTCGTGAATGGGACAAAGACGCAGGTCAATGCCGGTGTACAGATGGTTCACCGGACCCAGGACGCCATCAGTGGGATCGTCCGCCAGGTCACCGACATCGACACCTCCATTGCCGGCATTGCGATGCAGGCAGGGCAGCAAGCCGATGCACTTTCCGGGGTGACGAAGGAGGTTGCCGCGCTCGGTACGGAGGTTGCCTCCAACGCCGGTCGCGCGGGGCACGTTGCAGCGCGTGCCGATGACCTGCACACCGTTATCCTCGAACTCGGCCGGACGGTGCGCGAGTTTCGGATCGAGCGGCAGACTAGGTACCATTCGGATGTGGCTTCGCCGGTTGCGATCCCCCAGCCAAGGGTGGAGCTGGTCGCAAACGGTCCTGCGGCCGATTTTCATGATGACGCCGATTTTCTGTTTCACAAAGCGCAAGGAATGATCTGATGGCTGCCAAGAAGGCCGCGAGTGGCACCCTTAAACTCTCTCCGACCATGGACCTGAACGAGGCGAGCGCCCTGCATGCCAAGCTGCTGTCCATGCGCGGCGGCAATATCGTCATCGACGCCTCGCAGGTCGAGCGGCTCGGTGTTCAGTGCGCACAGGTGCTCGTGGCCGGAGCCCGTGCCTGGCGGGCCGACAAGAAGTCATACGTCGTGAAGCAAGGCTCCGACGCTTTTGCAAAGACAATGCAACTCATCGGTATCGACGCCGAGCACCTGGTTGCCAAGGAGATCTAAGGGAATGAAGAAGAAAGTGCTTACCGTGGATGACTCGCGGACGATCCGGAACATGCTTCTGGTGACCCTCAACAACGCCGGTTTCGAAACGTTCCAGGCCGAAGATGGCGTTGAGGGACTCGAGGTTCTGGAAGGGGCGAATCCCGACGTCATCGTCACCGATATCAACATGCCCCGCCTCGACGGCTTTGGCTTCATCGAGGGCGTTCGCCGCAACGAGAAGTATCGTGCGGTGCCGATCCTGGTGCTCACCACGGAAAGCGATGCCGAGAAGAAGAACCGCGCGCGCCAGGCCGGTGCGACGGGCTGGATTGTCAAGCCCTTCGATCCCGCCAAGCTGATTGACGCGATCGAACGCGTGACCGCCTGAAACAAACAGCCTGATCAGGAAGCCTTCCGATGGACATGAACGAAATCAAAGAGATCTTCTTCCAGGAGTGCGAGGAGCAGCTCGCCGAACTGGAGTCGGGGCTTCTCAAGCTGAATGACGGAGATCGCGATCCCGAGACGGTAAATGCCGTCTTCCGCGCCGTTCATTCCATCAAAGGTGGGGCGGGAGCATTCGGTCTCGATGATCTGGTCGCCTTCGCACACGTTTTTGAAACGACGCTCGACTGCGTCCGCTCGAACAAGCTGGAGCCGAACCAGGACGTCCTCAAGGTGATGTTGAAGTCCGCGGACGTTCTGGCGGATCTCACCAACGCCGCACGCGATGGCGGCTATGTTGATGAGTCTCGCAGCCGCGCATTGGTCAAGGAACTCGAGGCGCTGGCCAATGGTGAAGTGCCAGTAGCCTCCGCCGAGGTGCCGAAAGCTCAGCCCAAGCCTGCTGTAGCCGCTCCCACCGACGACAGCGGCTTTCAGCCCATTCCCTTCACCTTCGACGGCTTCGATGAAGACGAAGCACCGGCAGACGCGGGGCAAGTCTTCGAGATCAGCTTTAAGCCGCGCCGCGACCTCTACAGCAAGGGGAACGAGGCAGCGCTGCTTCTGCGCGATCTGTCCCGCATCGGCGAGATGAGCATCAACTGCGATCTCGAGAGCCTTCCTGATCTCGACAAGCTGGATCCGGAAGAATCCTACGTCAGCTGGATGATCTCGTTGAGAACCACGAAGACGGAAGACGAGATCCGCGCCGTCTTCGAATTCGCAGAATGGGATTGCGACCTTGAGGTCAGGGCCGCCGAAGCGTCACCGTCTGGCGAGGAACTGCCGATGGTGCCGGTTCCTTTCGACCTTTCCATCCTGAATGATGACGCTTCCGCCGAAGCCCCTGCACCATCACCGACCCGAGATGCGGCAGAGACGCCCGTTGCTGCGGCAGAGACCGCAACGGAGGCCTCCAAGATGGCGGCTGCTGCCGCCCGGGTTGAGAAAAAGGAATCGGCTGCTGCGACCGCCGCGGCCGCCGCCGCGAACAATACCGCCGCCGCTGCAGCCGGTCAGACGATCCGCGTCGACCTCGATCGAGTGGACCGGCTGATCAATCTCGTCGGCGAGCTTGTGATCAACCAGGCAATGCTCTCACAGAGTGTCATCGAGAACGACACCACCGGCACCTCCTCAATCAACATGGGCTTGGAAGAGCTGCAGCAGCTAACGCGTGAGATCCAGGACTCGGTCATGGCCATCCGCGCGCAGCCGGTGAAGCCGGTCTTCCAGCGCATGTCGCGAATCGTGAGAGAGGTCGCCGACATGGTCGGCAAGTCGATACGGCTCGTCACGGAGGGCGAAAACACCGAAGTCGACAAGACCGTCATCGACAAGCTGGCTGAACCGTTGACGCACATGATCCGCAATGCCGTCGACCATGGTATCGAAACGCCGGAGAAACGCGAGGCAGCAGGCAAGGATCCGGAAGGTACGATCAAGCTCACCGCAAAGCACCGTTCGGGCCGTATCGTCATCGAGCTGGTTGATGACGGAGCCGGAATCAACCGTGAGCGCGTACGCCAGAAGGCGATTGATAACGACCTGATCGCGGCAGACGCAAACCTGACAGATGAGGAAATCGACAACCTCATCTTCGCTCCCGGCTTTTCCACCGCCGACAAGATCTCCGACATCTCCGGCCGAGGAGTCGGTATGGACGTGGTGAAGCGCTCGATCCAGGCGCTCGGCGGGCGTATCTCGATCTCGTCCCGGCCGGGCCAAGGCTCAACCTTCACAATGAGCTTGCCGCTTACGCTTGCTGTTCTTGACGGCATGGTGGTTACAGTGGCCGGGCAGACGCTTGTCGTCCCGTTGACCGCCATCGTTGAAACCTTGCAGCCGGAAGCGGCTGCGGTTCACTCTTTCGGCGCCAACCAGCGTTTGATCTCCATCCGCAACTCCTTCTGCCCCTTGGTCGATGTGGGTCGCATCCTGAACTTCCGCTCGACACAGGCAAACCCTGTAGAAGGCGTTGCTCTGCTGGTGGAATCGGAAGGCGGCGGACAGCGTGCCTTAATGGTCGACGCGATCCAGGGTCAGCGCCAGGTTGTGATCAAGTCGCTCGAAGCCAATTACACGCACGTGCCGGGCATCGCCGCGGCTACCATCCTTGGTGATGGCCGCGTCGCCCTCATTCTAGACGTCGATGCCGTCGTCGCTGCGTCGCGCGGCCAGTCTCTCAAACCGGAAATGTCATTAGCTGCCACGGGTTAAGAGTATGTCGTATGCGGTGAAGTCTGTCTTGCAGGGGGATCGTGAACTGATCGCTTTTCGGATCGGCGATCAGGAGTTCTGCGTCAACATCATGTCGGTGCGAGAGATCCGCGGGTGGACGCCGGCGACACCGCTGCCGCATGCCCCTGCCTATGTGCTGGGTGTCATTAATCTGCGCGGAGCGGTCCTGCCGATTGTGGACTTGTCGGCGCGGCTTGGAATGAAGGCTTCGGAGCCCACTGCGCGTCACGTGATCATTGTTGCGCAGGTGAAGACCCGCGTCGTGGGACTTCTGGTAGAGGCCGTTTCCGATATCCTTACGATTACAGACGATAATATCCAGCCTGTGCCGGAAGTTTCTTCCGACCTGGAGAAGCAATACGCCTGGGGGATACTGGCGATCGACAAGCGGATGATCTGCATGATCGAGCTAGGATCTCTCTTCCCGGAAACCGAAAGTGAAGCCGCATGACGCCCATGGGCGCGATCGATACCCGGCAGTCGCCGGATGAAGTAATGGCCAGCGGAGAATATCCGCTGACCCGTCGCGATTTGTCCGAAATTGCGGCGATGATCTATTCGGATGCCGGCATCTATCTCAATGATTCAAAGGCTTCGCTGGTCTACTCCCGGCTTTCCAAACACATCCGGAACCTCGGGCTAAAGGGATTTCGCGAGTATTGCGCACTGGTCGCTTCCCCGGAAGGGGCTGCCGCGCGGCGGGAGATGCTTTCTCACCTGACAACGAATTTCACCCGCTTCTTCCGGGAGAACCATCACTTTGAGCATCTCCGCGATGAGGTGCTGCCGGGGCTAATTGCCCGTGCCAAGAACGGTGGCCGCGTCCGCATCTGGTCGGCTGCCTGTTCCGACGGCCAGGAGCCTTATTCGATTGCGCTCACTGTGTTGTCGTCACTGCCCAATGCGGCAGACTACGACTTCAAGATCCTGGCGACGGATATCGATCCGAAGATACTGGCACTCGCGCGTGCTGGCACCTACGACGAAGCCGCACTGGAGACGGTGACGCCAGCGATGCGCAAGCAGTTCTTTCGCGAGGTCGATTCAGGCGGTCGTCGCAAGTTTCAGGTGGAGGAGCGCGTCAAGAAGCTGATCACCTTCAACGAACTCAACCTGATGGCGCAGTGGCCATTCAAGGGGCAGTTCGACGTGATTTTCTGCCGCAACGTCGTGATCTATTTCGATGAACCAACGCAGGTGAAGATCTGGTCGCGCTTCGCCTCGCTCTTGCCGGAGGGTGGACATCTCTACATAGGTCATTCGGAGCGTGTTTCGGGCGATCCGAAGAACCTCTTCGACAACATTGGCATTACGACCTACCGGTACACGGGCAGGAACGCCGGGAGGCGCGGATGAACGCTCCGGCACGTGTTCTCGTCGTCGACGATTCCCCCACCATGCGCGGCCTGATCACGGCCGTTCTCAACTCTGACCCCGAAGTGAGCGTTGTTGGCCAAGCCGGTGATGCGCTTCAAGCCCGTGCCGCGATCAAAGAATTGAACCCGGATGTCGTGACCCTCGACATCGAGATGCCCAACATGAACGGCCTCGAGTTTCTCGAGAAGATCATGCGGTTGCGGCCTATGCCGGTGATCATGGTATCGACGATGACGCAGCATGGAGCGAACGCGACGCTCGCAGCGCTCGAGATCGGCGCCTTCGACTGCGTCGGAAAGCCGGTGCCGGGTGATATCCGGCCATTCATTGATCTTGCGGAAAAGGTAAAGGCTGCCGCGCGCTCAAGTCGCCGACAAGCCGCAGCGGTATCTGTTCCTGTGGCTGCACCCGCCTCGGGCTATCGGGTCGGTCGCAAGATCGTTGCAATCGGATCGTCTACAGGTGGCGTCGAAGCGTTGATCACGGTGCTGCAGAAGTTCCCCAAAAACTGTCCGCCGACTGTCATCACGCAGCACATGCCGCCGACATTTACCAAGAGTTTCGCGGAGAGGCTCAATCGGCTCTGTGCGCCAGTGGTGGAGGAAGCTTACGACGGCGCCAGGCTGGAGATCGGCAAGATTTATCTTGCTCCCGGCGGCAATCGTCATCTGCAGGTCGTCAATCCTTCAGCCCCTGCCTGCCGTCTTGTGGAGCGCGATCCTGTCAATGGTCATCGTCCCTCCGTGGATGTCCTCTTCGACTCGGTTGCCGAACTGGCCGGACGCAATGGCGTGGGGGTCATCCTTACCGGCATGGGGCGCGACGGCGCGTCTGGACTGCTCAAGATGCGCGACGCCGGCGCCCGTACACTCGGACAGAACGAGAAGACCTGCGTGGTCTACGGCATGCCCCGCGTCGCTCATGAGATAGGCGCCGTAGAGGCGCAGCTGCCGCTGGATGCCATCGGCGACGAAATCCTCAAACTAACTGCCGCCCGGAAAGAAGGTATAGAATAAATGTCTCTCGCTGAAAAAATCAAAGTACTGATCGTCGATGATCAGGTGACGAGCCGGCTGCTGCTCAGCGATGCGCTAACGCAGCTCGGCTTCAAGCAGATCACTGCTGCCGGCGACGGCGAGCAAGGCATGAAGATCATGAACGAGCAGCCACACCACCTGGTCATCTCCGACTTCAACATGCCGAAGATGGACGGTCTTGGCCTTCTTCACGCGGTTCGCAGCAACCCTGCGACCAAGAAGGCAGCGTTCATCATCCTGACTGCTCAGGGCGATCGGGCGCTGGTTCAGAAGGCGGCACAGCTGGGCGCCAACAACGTGCTCGCAAAGCCGTTTACGATCGAAAAGATGAAGGCGGCCATCGAGGCCGTATTCGGAGCCTTGAAATGAATGATGCCGCCGCAGCGAAGCGGGTCCACATTATCCAGGGCGAATACAAGGTGGTCACCGACCCCGATGTAGTGCTCTCGACGATCCTGGGGTCCTGCGTAGCTGCCTGCCTGCGTGATCCCGTCGCCGGTGTTGGGGGGATGAACCACTTCCTCCTGCCGGGCTCGGCGGGGGCGATGACATCCGGAGGAGACGCCACCCGCTATGGGGTGCATCTGATGGAGTTGTTGATCAACGGGTTGTTGAAAAAGGGCGCCCGTCGCGATCGACTGGAAGCGAAAATCTTCGGCGGTGCCAAGACGATCGCGAGCTTCTCCAATGTCGGCGAACAGAATGCCGCTTTCGCCACGCAGTTCTTAAGAGATGAAGGCATCCCGATCGTGGGTTCCTCCACGGGAGGCGAGCACGGCCGGAAGCTGGAGTTCTGGCCGATCAGCGGTCGAGCCCGCCAGTATCCCCTGACGGGTGCGGAGACCCAGAAGACTGTCGCCTTGGAACAACGTCCGGTGGTCCCTCCCAAGCCGATCGAAACTTCCATCGAGTTCTTTTAAGGAAAGGCGCCTCGGGCGCAAGGAAAGCCATGACCAATACCGTCGAGCCCACAGTTGCTTTCGCGGAACAGTCCTTGCCCGACGTCCTCATGCGGCTCGTTTCCGAGCTGCATGATGTAGCCTATCTGGTAGAGCGCGTAGAACCGCATCTGTTGGAGCTAGGAGGCGATCAGATCCTTGAGCATCCCGACAGCATCAAGATTCTGCAGGGCATAGACCTAGCCGTGCAGAAAGCGCGGGGGCTGGCGGAATTCATCGATACGATCACGGCCACTATTCCAGATGCTTGGACCGTCGACGTCTCCACCGCCCTTAGCTTGGTGAAGCTTGCTGAAATGCAGCGGTCCCTTGCGACCGGCGTCCGGCACGGACATTCGCAGCCGCTAAGTAAGGCGGCGGGCGACTTCGATTTCTTCTAGCCGTGCCTTAGCCTGCCGTCGCAGAGCGCACAGCCTCTACACACCGCCAACCGGAAACGTTCGCACAAGCTTCGCTCATTAGGGTGGGCGTGGGCAAAAGCCTGATCTCGGTTATGCGATGTGGAAACAGAATGAATCTGTTGGCTCAATTCTCTCAATTGTACAAGAATCTGGCCGCTCTCGGGCAGACAAAGCTGATTGCGCTTGCAGGTGCAGGACTTGTATCGGTGGCAATCGTCCTGGCTGCTGCACTTTACGTGAACAAGCCTGCCTATGAGACACTCTACGTCGGCCTTGAGACCACGGACCTCAACCAGGTCAGCATAGCACTGGCTGAGGCGAGCATCGATTTTGCTGTTGGCTCAGATGGCGCCAGCATTCAGGTCCCGGTCGGCATGACGGGCAAAGCGCGTCTGCTCCTGGCGGAACGCGGCCTGCCGAACAGCGCCAACGCAGGCTATGAGCTGTTCGACAATGTCGGCTCCCTGGGGCTGACGTCATTCATGCAGGAAGTAACGCGGGTGCGGGCGCTGGAAGGCGAGATCGGGCGATCGATCCAACAGATCAGTGGAGTGGCTGCGGCGCGCGTCCACATCGTCATGCCGGACGTCGGGAACTTCAGGCGCGGCGAGCAGAAACCAACTGCGTCCGTCATGATCCGCGCGAGCACAACCACCGGCCGCAAGGCTGCTACATCAATTCGCCATCTTGTCGCGTCGGCCGTCCCGGGCCTCGACGTGGAGGATGTGACGATTCTCGATTCCACCGGACAGCTTCTTGCTTCGGGCGACGAGTACGGCAACAGCGAGCTTAACCGCTCCCTCAACATCGTTCAGTCTGTTCAGCAGGAGCTGGAAACGAATATCGACAAGGCATTGGCGCCCTTCCTCGGAATGGACAACTTCCGCTCGACGGTCACGGCCAATCTCAATACCGACAGCCAGCAGATCCAGGAAACGATCTTCGATCCGGAATCGCGTGTCGAGCGTTCGGTCCGCGTCTCCAAGGAGGAGCAGCGATCCCAGCAGTCGCAGGATGACACTGCAGCGACCGTAGAGCAGAACGTGCCGCAGGCGGCACCCGAGGCTGGTGGCGCGGCCGGACCCAAGTCGTCGGATCAAACGGACAAGAAGGAAGAACAGACCAACTACGAGATCAACAGCAAGACGGTTGCCACGACGCGCAACAGCTATCGGATCGAGAAACTGTCGATTGCCGTCGTCGTCAACAAAGGCCGGGTCGCGCAGATGGTCGGAGAGCCGGTCGATCAAGCCAAAATCGATGCATATCTGGCTGAGATGCAGAAGATCGTGGCCTCGGCAGCCGGCCTCAACGTCGAACGTGGTGACGTGGTTACGTTGACGGCCATGGACTTCCTGGAAGCACAGTTGCTGGAAGATGCGGCCTCTGGCCCAGGTGTGACTGAGGTTTTGAGCCGCAATCTTGGCGGGATCATCAATTCGCTTGCCTTTGTGGTGGTGGCCTTCCTGGTGATCTGGCTGGGCATACGCCCCTTGGTCCGCAGCGTTGGTGGTACGACCGCCTCCAATGAACTTGCTACCGACAGTGCTGGGCTGGAACTTCCGGACTTCTCTCCCGCAACAGCCGGTGGCGGCTCTCTAATGGAAGGCTTTGGGTCCGACTTTGGGTTCGATGCGACCGATGACCTGCTCGGCATGGGTGACGACGAGGGCGGGTTCAACCGCCGTGTCAAGGAGGGACCGGAAAAGCGTCTGGCGCGAATGGTTGAAATCAGCGAAGAGCGAGCTGCAAAGATCCTACGAAAATGGGCGGTGGACCAGGCTGCTTGAGACATCACGCGATCGTGAGGAGAGAGGCCGGTGTATGCACCGGCCCTTTTTTTGTCGCCCGTACCGTACCTTATGCCCGCCCTCCGCCTTACGTGTGGCAGAATCGTGGCGTCAGTCTATGAGCGGGTCCTTACAAGGCGTAGCATTTCTCAACATCTCCCATAAAATAACGATGATTCGTCGCTGGAGACGTGGAGGAGACCGGATTGGGCCACAGGTATCGATCCGCTGATGGCCAAGGTCTGTGTTCATGATGAACATGCAATAACTAGAATGGAATTTTCTGGCGTGGAAGCATCGGCGGAGCGGGAAGACCAGGACTGGGACAATCCATCAATGGTCCTTTCTCGCGCGCATGTGGTTCGCCACCTTGCAATGGCGATAGCTGATGGTGACACGCCGACGGCACTGCGGCTCCTCGCGGACCATGTAGGGGCGGCGCATTTTCTTTTGGCGCGGTGTGATCTGATTCAGGAGCAGGGACTGGATTTCATCGTATCGTCGGACTGGCCCTTTGACCTGGTCAGGCGCATCGGCACGGAGTTGGCGAGCAACTACGCCAGATCAACCGAGCTTGAGAAGTGTCTTTCGCTCCTGACGCCGAGCTTCTCCTTGCTGCCTGACGGCGTGCTCCTGCCTGATGCCATCAGCCGTCAATATTGCGCACTGACGGTCTGCGTCGGCCGCACCCGCTATACCTTGTTGCTCCTCTTCCTTGAAGGGATCATCCTCTCGCAGGAGCGGTTGCGGGAGGTCGGCCTCCTGGCGACTTACGCAGTAGGCTCCAAGGAACGTCCGGAAGGGAGGGCAGAACGGGAGTTCGAATTGACCGACAGGGAACTGGAATGCCTTTTCTGGATCGCTGAAGGTAAGACCAGCGATGAGATCGCCGTCATTCTCGGTATCTCGCGAAACACCATCAACAACTACATTACCAGCGTGATGCGTAAGACGGCGACAAAAACACGTTCGGAAGCGATCGCTTTCGCGGTCCGAAACAATCTGGTCTAGGAGAGCTCCAACGCGATGGTGTATCCGCGCGGTCCGTCCGCTCAACATCCTACCGGTACCAACTTCAGGCTGCAGCGAGCGGCGAGCAGGGCGGACGTCTTTCCCAGATTGACCGCTATGCAGAAGCATCTGAGAGCGAGGAACTTCGCGGTGTTTCGGATTTCCGGTGCTGGTGTACCTGGCAAGCGCAAGCTGGTTTGCGAGATGGAGAACTGGGGCGCTGAGAGCCAGCAGTACAGTAACCTCATCTTGACCAGCTATGCCGATGCTCTCCTCGATCATATCGAGGTTTCGGCGCTACCTGTCGTCTGGAGTGGTACCGAACATATGAGCTTCGTCGAAGCTTTCGAGTTCGCTCCATTGCTAAAGCATTTACCGTCCGACCTCACTCCTTTCTCAGGCCTAGCCTTTCCCGTGCGCCTCGGAGCCATGGGGAATGGCTATGTTGTGTTCACGGCCGCTTCGCTCAGTCTTTCGAGCGACCTGATGGTCGAGCAGCATGTTCGGAGTTGCCAGATCATGACAGATCTCTTGGCGCTCGATGAGCGGCGGACAGTCCCGTCCGAGACACTCAGCGAGCGTGAGGTAGCCTGCCTCCAGCTTGCGGGGGATGGACGCATCAGCGAAGAGGTGGCAGAGGCGCTCGGTCTCTCCGTTCACACGGTCAATGCTTATCTCGGTTCTGCTACGATGAAGCTGGACGCGGTGAACCGCATCCAGGCAATCGCCAAGGCCATCCGGCTAGGCTACATCCACTGACAAGGAGACAATCTTAGCTGGCGACTGCCATCGGTGGCGCGCTCGGCAGGAAGCGCGCTTCCAAAAGGCTCTGTTCCAGAAACGCCGTGTTGGCGTCCGGGTTGTCGCAGGGATCTTGGAAGGCAATATGATCGATCTCGATCCCGGCCAATCGATCCGCGAGCGTCAAACGGGCGTAGACCGATACGCCGCGCGGCTTGATCTCAAGATCAAGTACGACCTGGGGCTGTCCACTCCATTCAAGCGTATATTCGCCGCCGGCACCGAAATTGACGGTACCTGGATGGAAGTATAGCTCGGCGGCAGAAGACACCAGATCAGCGAGGTTGCCATAGGATTCTAGGCGCAGCAGCGCGATCAGGTCACCAGCATCCAAAAGTCTCAATTCCGTAGCCACAGGACTGATGGCTTCGGCCAGGATTTTCTCACGTTTCGTCGAGTGGTCGCATTTTTTCATGACGCTCAGTGTGTCCGTTGCTTGAGCGACCGAGCTGCGTAGACCCGGTGCACCAGTTCCGCCACTGCCTTGTAAAAGGCTGGTGGGATGACACTATCTACCGAGACTTGCGCAAACATGGAGCGAGCGAGCGGCGGATCTTCGAAAACCGGAATGTTATTGGCCTCCGCGATCTCGCGAATTCGAAGCGCGATTAGATCCTGTCCCTTGGCCACGACCACCGGTGCGTCGCCCTCTTCCCGCACGTAACGCAGCGCAACCGCGAAGTGGGTGGGATTCGCGATGACCAGCGTAGCGCGCGGAACGCTATCGATCATCCGGCGGCGCGCGCGGTCGCGCGCAAGCGATCTCTGGCGCGACTTCACAAGCGGGTCACCTTGCGCCTGCTTATGCTCGTCCTTCACCTCCTGCTTCGTCATCTTGAGCTCGGTGAACCAGTGGTGCCGCGACCATGCCACATCCACTGCCGCAAGTAGAGCTGTCGCCGCCAGGATGACGACCACCATCTTGCGCACGATGGTGTCCAGCTTGACCAGGATGACTTGTGGATCGGAAAACATCGCGTCGATTGCTGCGAAGAACTCGCCACGCAAGGCAAAATACATGACGACCGAGACAATCAGGATCTTGAAGAAGGATTTACCGAATTCGACCATGCCCGGGAGGCTGTAAATCCGCTTGAAGCCTTTCATGGGAGAGATTCGAGACGCTTGCGGGCGAATGCGCTCAAGAACCATGGTCGGGAGATTCTGCGCGAATGAAGCGCCCAAACCGAAGATGATGAAGATGAGCATGATCGGCGCCAGGAAAGCAGAAACGGACCACGCCAGACGCACTGCCAGACTTATAACGTCCGGCGTGTTCTCCAGACGCCACTGGTCGGGCTGGGAGAACAGATCTTTCAAGGTCTCCGCCAGGTCTGCGGCTCCGGATGGGAGGAAGAAGACCAGAAAGATATAGAATCCCAGGGCCGAGGCGAAGATAGGCAACTCGCGCGAGGTCGCCACATTACCCTTGGCTGCCGCATCGCTTAGTTTTTTGGCTGTGGGATCTTCTGTTTTACTGTCTTTATCTTCAGACAAGAATTCGTTCCCCGCGCGAATCAGCGCTACCTGAAGCCATAGGCTACAGCACCGCCGCTCTAGGGTGGAATCGAGTCAACAAAAAGACTGTGGGTAGGCGCTCGGCACCACGCCAACACCTGGAGAGACCCAGTCCGTCGCCCGCCGCGGCGCTAGGCGGCTTGCTCGTTTGTGCCTTCCTCGGGCTCCTTGAGCAGGATTTGCCCAGCATTCGCCAGCCGGATGGCTTCCTGCGCAACGGCGCGGCGGGCGATCGCGATCTCGCGCGGGTTGAGCGCTGCTGTTGGAACGGCGAGATCCGATTCGATCATGCGTCGCTGGCGCGGGCTGATGGCGGACAGGACCCCTTCCTTCATCTCTGCGCTTGCGCCGCGCAGAGCCATGGTCAAGACGTCCGCAGCGACGTCGTTCAAGAGCAGCACGCGGCTGCGCTGCGGCATGTGCAGCAGGTCCTCGAAGAGGAAGATCTTTGGCCGTACCTTGTTGACCGCTTCCTTGCTGATGGTCTCCAGAGAGGTAAGCAAGGTATCGACCTGCGGCTTGTCGAGCTCGTTCATGAGATCGGCAACCTTTGCCGAGCCTGCCGAGTTGCGTTCGGCTTCGATCTTGGCAATCAATTCGATGACGCGGTTCTCGATGATCTGGGCGGCCTTGGGACTGACATCCTTCATGTTGACGGTTCTGTTCATGATATCGGCGCGGCGACTATCAGGAAGCTGCAGCAGAACCTTCGCGCCGAAGGCCGACGGAAGCATGGAAAGAATGTAGGCGACGGTCTGCGGGTGTTCGCGAGTCAGGAACTTGCCCACGAAAGCAGGGTCGGCATCTTGCAGCCGGTCCCAGATTGACGCCTCGTACGCCTGAAACGCCGTGCGGCGGCCAAGAAGCCCATCCACTTCTTCCGGAGTGAGACCTTCTTCAAGAATGGCTTCGATGGCGGCGGCATTGTCCATGAGACCTGTACCTTCGGTAAACAGGTCCTCGAACTCGTTGACGAGAAGAAGCAGTTCGTCCGGCGGAATCGTCCGCAGGCGTTGTGCAGACGCAATGATGGTCTGCAGTTCTGCCTGGGTGAAATACTTGAGGA
Organism: Pseudorhizobium sp.; assembly: GCA_035998065.1. Lineage (GTDB taxonomy): Bacteria > Pseudomonadota > Alphaproteobacteria > Rhizobiales > Rhizobiaceae > Neorhizobium. Next base: position 19,946 of record DASYHX010000222.1, on the reverse strand, counting down.
GCTTGCCGGCAACGCCCTTGCCCATAGCCAGCAGCACCGCGGCCGCCTTCTCCGCTCGGGACAACGGCTGTTCGGTAACAGCGCTACCGAAGTCGTCAAAGTCCATCATGGTCTTCCCTCTCTGTCCCAGACCGGGATCAGGTTCTTCTCGTGCTCAGCACTTCTGTCACTTTAACGCCGAAGCGTGTGTCGTCATTTTCAAGCACGGTGATCTCGCCCTTGCCGATGCGGCGGCCATTCACCATGATCTCTACCGGCTCACCGATTTTCTTGTCGAGCGCAATCGTCGCGCCTTCCTCAAGGTTCATCAGACCGGATACTTGCATGCGGCTCGAGCCCAGGACGATCTCGACATCGATCGGGATGTCCATGATCAGGTCCATATTTGCCGTCAGCGCGCTGCCCGGCTCCTGAATGGAACCGAATTCCGTGCTGCCGGCTGTCCTGGCGCCACCGAAGTCGCCAGCACCAAAGTCTCCACCGATGTCGGACATCCCAAGATCATCCGAACCTGCACCAAATTCGTCGCCAAAGGTCGGGGTATCCGATGCGCCGAACCCGGCTCCAGCACCAAAGTCTGCATCGAACCCCGGCACGCCGCCGTCCGCATCCGCCTGCAGCACGCCGCGAAGGTCATCGATGGCCTGATCGAGCTCACCGCCGGCGGCGGGCATCAGCGCCTCTTCTTCCTGTACAGGTGTTTTCTTCGTTGCCATGCGTTCACTATTCCCGTTGAAACTTGCGTCAACCTGCCGTGTCGTTAGCGCGCGAAGCGCCGCCGGCCTAGCAATGCGGTTCAGCCCATCAGATGATCTAGAATTTCGTCTTCGGTGCTTATGTTGTCCCTTACGCGAACCGTATATCGCTCTCCTGAACGACCGAGTTCGCAGGAATACATTTCCTTGCCGTTCGCGCTGACCTGAACGCTTACGTCTTTCCGATCATGGAAGGCGATGACATCACCGACAGCGAGGTGTGAGATCGTCCCCAACGTCAACGTTTGCAGTCGCACGCGCGCCTCTAAGGTCACCTGCGAACGGCGCACTTGCTCGCGGATACGCTCCTGCCACTCTTCCTTGCCTTTCGACAGTTGCCCCTTCGACTTCGGCATGACCACCTTGGTCTTGAGGAATGCCTTCTGCGGAAGCACCAGAGCGATTTCCGAGGTCACTTTGCCCAGCTGAACGCTCATCTTGATTGCGACCCCGAACTCGGGCACGGCCGTTTCATCCGGCGCGGGTCGATCCTCGGCATTGTGAGCCTGCTCCAGAGCGGCCTCGAAACCACCGGTGACGTCCACACCCGATTGTAGGACGACCGCCATCCGTCCAAACACCATCTGGGCGAGATCAAGTTCGATTTCGGACAGGGGCCGCTCGGACGGCTGCTCGACCGTTTCCGGCAGTGCGCCCAACATTCTTTCCATCAGGGCGATGATGAAGCTGGTGTTGCAGGCGAGAACGAAATTGGGAGACCAGTTGCGCAGTGACCCGTCGGCGAGAACAAAGTCCTCCCCCAGATCTTTGATCAAATCGGTCGTCAGACCAGACGTGCAGCCAATATAGGTGACATCAAGGGTGATTTTTGTTTCGCTGCTGAATACGTCCGGCAGGAAGTCGGCATAGAGATGGCCGAAGTCGCTGCTGATCTTCTCGATTGTCTTGCGATCGCCAAGCCCTCCCGTCAGCTTCGCCAGAAGCGAGAGATCTATGGGTTTCGCAGGTCTTTCTGCCATAACTGTCGTCATCATGCCGCCTTGTTATCGCCGCCCGGATTCATCATTTCCTGCTCGACCGCATCGATCGAGGGGCGTTCGTAGTTGGAGATCGTCTTGCGTCCATACTCCAGGGCTACCTGGGGGACCGACCCGTTCATGTAGGCAAGCAGCGTTTGCTTCACGATGATGAACAGGCGATGCTGCTTGCCGCGCACGATCTTCACCTGCGCCGCCAGCGGATTGACAATCGAATATGAGAGGATGATCCCTAGCATGGTGCCGACGAGCGCGGCGCCGATCAGACCGCCGAGAACCTCGGGCGACTCGTTGATCTTGCCCATGGCCTTGATGACCCCAAGAACGGCGGCGACGATGCCGATAGCCGGGAAGCTGTCGCCCATGGCCGTCATTGCGTGGTACGGCTTCATACGATCGTGAGAAAGCGTTTCAAGCTCCTCGTCCATAAGCGCCTCGATCTCGTGCGAGCGGGCGTTGCCAATAATGATGAGGCGGACGTAGTCGCAGATGAACGTCGTCAATTCCTTGTTCTTCAGCAGGTTAGGCGCCGTCTGGAAAATCGAGGACTCTTCAGGATTGTCGATGTGGGCTTCGATCTCGTTGCGTGACTTCGTCCTCAGGTCGCGCATCAGCGCGTATAGGACGCCCAGCACGTCGAGGTAGTTGCGCTCCTTGGGGACGGATCCCTTGAAGGCCTCGCCAAGGGCTTTGCCGGAATCCTTTACCACTTTCATAGGGTTGGCCATGATGAAGCCACCGATGCCGGCGCCGCCGATGATGACCAACTCGAACGGCTGGAAGAGGACGTCCAAGTGACCGCCCATCGCCATGTAACCGCCGATGATGCAGCCGAACGTGATCACGAATCCGATAAGAATGTTCATCTTCTACCTACGCCGAGCTTTACCTTAGGGGCCGGAGATAGCCTTTCTGGCTTGCGTGAGGCTGGTTGAGGCGGGACTCTCGGAACCGGTGCCCAGGGAGGGAAGGTACAGCTTCGCACAAGTCTTTGCGCCTAGACCCCCGTTATCGGGGAAGACTCGACTTTGAATCCACTCAGGATCAAGTGAGGCAAGGGCGTGATCACCACCTATACCAGCTACACCATAATCAGCAGGGATCTGCCTGGTTCGCTTGCTCGTGTCGCCGAAAAGCCGGACGTCGCCCGTGAGAGCGCCTACTACTTGGAAAACATCGGGAAGATTAAATCTATCGATGATTTCATGGCCGACAGCCGCATTTACAACTATGCGCTGAAGGCTCACGGGCTTGAGGATATGGCCTACGCGAAGGCCTTTGTGCGCAAGGTCCTGACCGAGGGGACCTCCAATCCTGATGCTTTCGCCCGGAAGCTTTCCGACAGCCGCTATGCCGCCTTGGCTGAGACCTTCAACTTCGAAGCTTTCGGCGCTGCAGCCACTTCGTTCGATAAAGCACAGAAAGCTGTCGTCGAGAAATATCAGCGCCAGACGCTGGAAGAAGAGGCTGGGGTGGAAAACCCCGGCGTGCGGCTCGCGCTTTATTTCGAGCGTATGGCACCGGCGATCAAGTCCGGCATGGAGATACTGGCTGATGATGCTTTGGCGGAGGTCGTCCGCACGGTGCTCCAGATGCCGGATGAACTGGCAGCACTGGATGTGGATCGACAGGCTGCGTTGATCGAGCAATCCATCGACATCACCGACTTTCAGGATCGTTCAAAGGTCCACAAGTTCCTGGAACGCTTCTCAACTCTTTGGGAGATGGAGAATGCTTCGGCCCCGGACACCGTGGCGCCGCTCTTTTCCCCTTCGACGAACGGGATTTCTACCGATCTTCTTATCTCAATCAATGCACTGAAACTCGGAGGCAGATGATATGCAGTCCGGACTCTACGTCGGAATCTCATCTCAGATCGCGTTGGAACGGCGCCTGAACACGATCGCCGACAACATGGCAAACATGAATACCGCCGGCTATCGCGCCACAGAGGTCAAGTTCGACGAGGTCATGAGTCACACCCGCAATGAGCTGAACGCGAAGGTTGCCTTCGTCAGCCAGGGCAATGACTATCTCTCGACGCGAAACGGACAACTGCAAAACACCGAGAGCGCTTTGGACTTTGCCGTCAAGGGTGATGCCTGGTTCGCGATCGAAACGCCGGCGGGTCAGGTCCTCACCCGCGACGGTCGCTTCACCATGCTTGAGACTGGGCAACTGGTCTCGCTGAAGGGCTATCCTGTGCTGGATGCCGGTGGTGCGCCTATTCAGCTCAATCGCAATGGTGGTCCACCTACAGTCGGCGCCGATGGACGGATCGTTCAGGACGGAGTGCCTGTAGGCACGCTTGGGCTCTTCACCGCTGATCTTAGCAAGGGCTTTCTACGTGCAGACAACAGCGGCGTCATCCCCACCGAGAACCCTCAGCCCGTAGTCGATAACTTTAATGTTGCCGTGATGCAGGGCTATGTCGAAGGCTCCAATGTCAACGGCATCAGCGAGATGACGCAACTCATCCAAGTCAACCGGGCGTTCGAGGGCATTTCGTCCCTAATGCGGGACACCGAGGCCAGCTTTGACGAGGCGATCAAAACCCTCGGCAGTGGTCGCTAAAGGCTGACGAGATGTTGGAACAGGCATCCATCCTGCAGGCAGTTTCCGGCGGCAAGCTTGCACAGCTTGCCGACATCACGGAGCGGTATGCCAATCCCGCATTTTCGGTCGCCCACGGCGGGCGCGTCAGAACAATTGCTGCGGGACATTACACCGTTGCAGGTCTCTCGAAACACGTCCGCCTTGGCGAGTTTGTTGCCCACCGCAGCACGACCGGCATTCATCTGGGCGAGGTGGTGCGTGTGGAACCGGATGTCGTGTATGTCTGTCCGATCGAGCCGGGTGAACCCATCGGCATCGGCGATACCGTGATCCGAAAAGGCGCATTTCGGGTCGCCCCCCACGAAAGCTGGTGCGGACGCACCATCAATGCGCTGGGCGAGCCGATAGATGGGCGTGGTCCCCTTGTGTCCGGTCGCGGAAGGCGCTCGATATCGAGCACGGCTCCCCCGTCGATGACGCGGAGCCGGGTGGAGAAGGGTTTCAGGACCGGCGTGCGGGCGGTAGATATCTTTTCGCCGCTTTGCCTCGGCCAGCGTCTCGGCGTCTTCGCCGGCTCAGGCGTCGGCAAATCAACCCTGCTTTCAATGCTGGCTCGCGCGGACGCATTCGACAAGGTGGTGATTGCCCTGGTCGGCGAGCGTGGCCGCGAAGTTCGCGAATTCATCGAAGACACGCTTGGAGACAACATGGCAAAGTCCATTGCCGTTGTCGCAACCAGTGATGAAAGCCCGATGCTGCGCAAGATGGCGCCGCTCGTGGCCATCACCATAGCCGAACACTTTCGCGACCAGGGCGACAACGTCCTTTTCATCGCCGACAGCATCACCCGCTTTGCCCATGCGATTCGTGAAGTGGCCGTCGCCTCCGGCGAGCCGCCGATCGCGCGAGGCTTCCCAGCCTCGGTGTTTACGGAGCTCCCGAGGCTGCTCGAAAGAGCCGGCCCCGGAGTCGAGGGTGCTGGAACGATAACGGCGATTATCTCCATTCTCGTTGATGGCGACAACCACAATGATCCGATCGCCGACTCCACGCGAGGCATCCTGGATGGGCATCTGGTGCTCGATCGAAGCCTGGCAGAGGAGGGGCGTTATCCCCCTATAAACCCTCTCGCTTCTATCTCCCGTCTTGCTCGAAAAGCTTGGACGCAGGATCAGGAAACGCTCGTTTCCCGATTGAAGTCGCTTATCCACCGGTATGAAGAGACCCGGGATCTTCGACTAATCGGCGGTTATCGCGCTGGCACCGATCCCGAACTCGATATGGCCATCAAACAGGTCCCGCTGATCTACGACGTCCTGAAGCAGACGCCGGGCGAGCAACCGTCGCCGGATGCTTACGCAGATCTCGCCACGGCACTTCGCAATGCGGCAAATCAGGCACCCGCGCGCAGATGAGAACGAAAGGAAGCGTGTCAATGCGGAAAGCTGGCGCATCGAAGGGAGGCGAGGCATCGACACGCCAGAACGCGCCACGCATGGGGGATCGGATCCTGATGGGCGCCGGTATCTTGCTTGCGGCGGCTTCCGCGTTCTTTCCTTGGTACGTTTTTCTCAACCAGGACAAGTTTGGCATCCGCACCAGTGGATTCGAAAATATGCGCGACCTTCCGCCGCGACCGCCCCGAAACGTGATGAGCGTCTCGCCGCTCGCGATGACGGATCGGACGGAGGACGAGAAACTGCCGCCTCCTGCAGACAGCCTAACCACGGCTACAGTTTCTTCCTTAGGGGATGCCGACGCAAACGGCAGCGCATTTCTGGACCAGTCCTTTCCGGGGAAAGGAAATTTCCGGCTGCTTCACGTCTCCAACGGTCGTGCTCTCATCGAAGACGGCTCTGGGATGTACATTGTGCGTGTCGGTTCGATCCTGCCTGACAACAGCAAGCTTGCAACCATCGAGCAACGCGACGGCAAGTGGGTCATCATAACATCTTCAGGCGAAGTCTATGATGATGGCGTGGTGGCGCGTCCGTAAGTCCCACGCAAGATTACCTGCATAGTCTCCAGACAAACGATGGAGAAACCTATGCAACCGATTCAACTGTTCGCGCTCGCGTCTCGCCAGGCGGAATGGCTTTCGGTCCGCCAAGAAGTGGTAGCCACCAACATTGCCAATGCCAACACGCCGAAATACCGGGCAAAGGACGTTTCGCCGTTCGATGCGGTTTTAAGCGATACCCAGGCTCAGTTGGCGCGCACCCATCCTGGACATCTGGCGGCCAGCGAGCTCAGTCGAGACATCGCTGTGAAGGAGACCGATCTCGCCGACGAGATCGGCATCCAGGAGTCGGGGAATACGGTAGCGCTCGCGGACGAACTCGCCAAGACGGGCGAAATCAAGAAGCAGTACGAGCTCAGCACGAGCCTCGTAAAGTCCTTTCATAGCATGATGCTCATGACGGTAAGAAGGTAAGCAAATGGATCCGCTTTCAGCCGCTTCCAAGATTGCAGGCTCAGGCCTCGAAGCTCAGGCAACCCGCCTGCGTATCGTATCGGAAAACATCGCAAACGCCCGCTCGACCGGCGATTCGCCCGGTGCCGATCCCTATCGTCGCAAGACGATTACCTTCGGCGCCGAGATGGATCGCGCAGCAGGGATTGAAGTCGTCAAGGTGCAGAAGCTGGGCACGGACGCTTCGGACTTCATCGAAGAGCATGATCCTAACCATCCCGCGGCAGACGAGCGCGGCATGGTGAAGCTTCCGAACGTCAACATGCTGATCGAAATGGCGGACATGCGGGAAGCCAACCGCACCTATGACGCCAATCTGCAAACCATCAAACAGACGCGCGAACTCGTCGCTGCGACCATCGACCTTCTGAAGGGCGGACAATGATCGACAACATCACTAAAGTAAGCTCGCTCTCCTCGACGCGCGGCCTGGATTCGCTCCTCGAAAGCGGCTCCAACACGCAAGCGTCAGTTTCACCCGGTGAAAACGCCGGCCTCAACTTCGCCAGCGTGCTCGGCGGGGTCGCGACGGACTCGGTCAACAGCCTGAAGTTTGCCGAAGCGAAGTCCTTCGAAGCCATTCAAGGCACGGCCAGTACACGTGAGGTCGTAGACGCCGTCATTCAGGCTCAGCAGACGTTGAACACGGCCATCGCACTCCGCGACAAGATCGTGAACGCCTACCTCGAAGTCACCAAGATGTCGATCTAACGAGACCGGAGATCAGATTATGAGAGCGCTAGCCGTTGCAGCGACGGGCATGGATGCCCAACAGACCAATCTCGAGGTCATCGCCAATAACATCGCCAACATCAACACGACCGGTTACAAGCGAGCCCGTGCCGAGTTCTCCGATCTTCTTTACCAGACGGAACGGGCGCAAGGCGTCCCCAACCGTGCCAACCAGGCGATCGTTCCGGAAGGCGCCAATATCGGCCTCGGCGTGCAGACGGCCGCAGTCCGCAACATCCACACCCAGGGTGAGCTGACCCATACCGAGAATGGTCTTGATCTGGCACTGATCGGTCGCGGCTGGTTTCAGATTGAGGCGCCGGATGGCACCACCATGTATACGCGCGCCGGCGCTTTCAATACGAATGCGGAAGGCCAGTTGGTGACGATCGACGGATATACTGTCGTCCCCAATATCGTCTTTCCACCCGATGTCAGCGAAACCGTTATCAGCCGTACGGGACAGGTGAGTGTTCGCGTCGGCAATGAAGCTGAATTCCAGGAGATCGGTCAGTTGACGGTCGCCAACTTCGTCAACGAGGCAGGTCTGCAGCCCTTGGGCGACAACCTTTTTGCACAAACGCCAGCGTCCGGTGAGCCTATCGTCGCTGTCCCTGAGGATCCGGGCTTCGGCTACATCAAGCAGGGCTACCTCGAAGCATCGAACGTGGATGCGGTCAAGGAGATCACAAACCTGATCTCTGCGCAGCGCGCCTACGAGATGAACTCCAAGGTCATCACCACGGCAGACGAAATGGCCTCGATCGTCAGCAAGAACCTCAAGTAGTCGACAGGAGGCAGACATGATGTTTCGCCGGATCAGGAAGATCAAAACCACCTGCTGCATTCTCGGCGTACTGATTGCTGCGAGTGCCGCTCCGGCCTTCGCGGATATGGGAACGGCGGTCATTCCCAAGGAGATTATCTATCCGGGCGAAGAGATCTCAGCGGGTGTCGTCGAAGAGGTCGAGGTAACCAACCCGAAGTTGGCAGGCGAATACGCGCGGAGCGTGGGAGAAGTAACCGGCATGGTCAGCAATCGAACGCTGCTTCCGGGGCGTACGATCCTGCTGTCTGCCCTGCGGCCCCCTTACGCCGTCAAGCGCGGCTCCGCCGTTAGGCTCTCCTTCAGCATCGGCAGCATGCAGATTTCTGCGGGCGGTACGCCCCTGCAGGACGCTGCTGTGGGTGATGTTATCCGCGTTCGCAATACCGACTCGGGTGTCATCGTCAGCGGCACGGTGATGGCGGACGGAACCGTACAGGTGATGGCGCGATGAGAACCGTCCGTTTTGCAGTTGCTTTGGCTATTTCGGCGCTAAGCTTCGTGGCGGTCGGCTCTTTGCCGGCCAAGGCCGACGCCGCCAGGGTAAAGGACATCGCCTCCCTTCAGGCCGGCCGTGACAACCAACTCATCGGTTATGGGCTCGTGGTCGGCCTTCAGGGATCTGGCGACAGCCTGCGCAGTTCACCCTTCACCGATCAATCGATGCGGGCGATGCTTCAGAATCTCGGGATATCGACCCAGGGCGGCCAGTCCAATGCCAAGAACCTGGCCGCGGTCATGGTGACGGCCAATCTCCCCCCGTTTGCCAGCCCAGGAAGCCGCATCGATGTCAGCGTCAGCTCGCTTGGCGACGCCACATCCCTTCGAGGCGGCACGCTCGTGATGACCTCACTGACTGGTGCAGACGGTCAGATCTATGCCGTTGCACAAGGCGCCGTCATTGTTTCCGGGTTTTCCGCCCAGGGTGAAGCAGCAACATTGACGGAAGGCGTGACGACGTCCGGCCGCGTTCCGAACGGCGCAATCATCGAACGGGAACTGCCGTCTCACTTCAAAGATGCGGTCAACCTGGTCCTTCAGCTACGCAACCCGGATTTCTCCACGGCAGTAAGAATGGCGGATGCGGTCAACGCCTTCGCCGGTCGACGTTACGGGGGGCCGATCGCAGAGGCTCGTGACTCCCAAGAAGTGGTCATCCAGAAGCCGAAGGTTGCCGACCTCACACGGCTAATGGCCGAGGTCGAGAACCTGATCGTGGAGACGGACACGCCTGCGAAGGTTGTTGTCAACGAACGGACAGGCACAATTGTTATTGGGGCCGATGTCCGCGTCTCTCGGGTCGCTGTCAGCTACGGCACGTTGACGGTACAGGTGACGGAGACGCCGCAGATCGTCCAGCCGGAGCCCTTCTCCCGTGGCGTAACCGCTGTGCAGCCTGAAACCGACATCATGGCGATGAAGGAGGGTGGACCGGTCGCCATTCTCGATGGGCCGGATCTTCGTACCCTGGTGGCCGGCTTGAACAATATCGGCGTCAAGCCAGACGGGATTATCGCGATCCTGCAAGGGATCAAGTCGGCTGGCGCCCTGCAAGCGGAGCTCGTGCTGCAATGACCGTTCCGACGTCTGAATTGACGATCACGCTCTCGAAGCGAATGGTGCGCCAAGCGATCGCGCTGGCTGCCGTGGTCATGCTCGTACCTCAGGTAGGCGCGCAGGAGCCCGCTTCTGTTTCGGCAGCCTCACCCGAGAGCGAGATCCAGCAATTCTGCACCAATATTGCAGATGCGGCACGCGATCAGCGTTACCTGCTGCAGAAACAGGAACTGGAAAAGCTGCAGGCGGATGTGGACGAGCGCATCGCAGTTCTGGAAGGCCGAAAAACGGAATATCAGGACTGGCTACAGCGCCGAAACGACTTCCTGCGACGCGCGGAGGCCGGTCTCGTGGATATTTTCAAGACCATGAAGGCGGACGCAGCCGCTCCTCAGCTGGAAGAAATGAACCTGGAGATTGCCGCAGCCATCATCATGAAGCTGCCGGCCCGTCAATCGGGGCTCGTTCTCAGTGAAATGGACCCCCAGAAAGCGGGCATGATCGCCACGATCATCGCAAGCGCTTCCGATCCCAATACTTCGAAAGAACCAACATGACGAAGCGCCTCACCACCCTTGCGGCCGTTCTCCTGCTGACGGGATGCCAGAGCCAGACGATCAAGGAAATCGGCAATGCGCCGTCGATGAGCCCGATCGGCAGCGGTCTGCAGTATGCTTCCGCGCCACAGATGGCGTCCTACCCGAAGCAGCCGCGCCAACTCTCCAACGGGTACTCGCTGTGGAGTGACTCGCAGGCCGCCCTCTTCAAGGACGCGCGCGCTTTGAACGTCGGCGATATCCTGACCGTCGATATACGCATCAATGATCAGGCGTCTTTCGACAACGAGACGGAAAGAAGCCGCACCAACGGCACCAATCTGCAGTGGGGCGCGCAAGTTTCCAACTTCCTCGGCTTCAGCACGGACACCGGTACCAGCGGCGACCTCGGTACCGACTCCAACTCCAGCTCGCAAGGGAAGGGATCAACGGAGCGCTCCGAGAAGCTGAAGCTGCTCGTCGCGGCGGTGGTGACCGGTATCCTTGAGAACGGCAACCTGTTGATCAGCGGATCGCAGGAAGTGCGGGTCAACCACGAGATCCGTATCCTGAACGTCGCCGGTATCGTCCGGCCTCAGGATGTGGATGCCTACAACACGATTTCCTATGAGCGCATTGCGGAGGCGCGCATTTCCTACGGCGGACGTGGCCGTTTGACAGAGGTACAGCAGCCGCCGATCGGGCAGCAGGTCGTCGACCTCTACTCCCCCTTCTGATCGCTCTTGAAGATCGAGGCAGGATAAGCAATGGACGAAACTCAAGGCGCCGAGGGCGGATCAAAGAAGAAGTCGCCGTTGATGCTCGTTGCCGGTGTTGCGGCGTTGACGCTGATCGGCGGCGGAGGGGGCTGGTTCTTGGGAAGCATGATCGCGCCGGCTGCACCGTTGGACGAGCATGCGGCATCTGCTGGACACGCGAGCACGGACGAAGAAGGCAAGAGCGAGGGGATTCCGAAGATCGCCACCGAGGCCAACGGCGTTGTTCTCCTCGATCCGATCACGACGAACCTAGCCTATCCTTCGGAAAACTGGGTTCGGCTGGAAGTGGCGCTGGCGTTCAAAGGACCGGCAGAGCTCTCTCTTGCTGAGGAGATCCATCAGGATATCCTTGCCTACATGCGCACGGTCTCGTTGCAGCAGATCGAGGGACCGCGCGGCTTCCAATATCTGAGAGACGATATCCAGGAGCGTGTGAACCTGCGCGCGCAAGGCAAAGTGTCGAGTGTGATGTTCCGTACCATGGTGATCGAGTAACCTGCATCCAAGTCTGCGGATAACAGGGGATGGTCTGCCGCCGCTGTTGACCGCCACCCGCAAGGGTGAGATCGAAGGTCGATGTCCAGAACCTTCGTGTCCGCATGATTCGGCTAATCTTCCTTTTCCTTGCGGTCCTTGCGACCCCCGAACTGGCATTCGCACAGCAATCGCCGGCGGACCTTTTGAACCTTCCCGTCGACGGGTCGGCCGCAGCGTGGATCATCCGAACGTTCGGCCTGCTCACGGTTCTCTCGGTTGCGCCGGGCATCCTGATCATGGTGACGAGCTTTCCGCGCTTCGTCATCGCCTTTTCCATTCTCCGCTCGGGCATGGGCCTTGGAACAGCGCCTTCCAACCTTGTGCTGATTTCCATGGCCCTGTTCATGACGTTCTACGTCATGGCCCCCACGTTTGACCGCGCCTGGAACGAGGGGGTGGAGCCGTTATTGGCCAATCAGATCGAAGAAGCGGAGGCGGTGCAGCGTATCGCCGAGCCCTTCCGCGCTTTCATGAGCGTCAATACGCGTGACAAGGACCTTGCGCTCTTCGTCGATCTCGCCCGCGAGCGGGGTCAGAGTGTCGGCACGGCGGAGGCCATCGATTATCGGGTGCTGATCCCGGCCTTCATGCTGTCGGAAATCCGCCGCGGGTTCGAGATCGGCTTCCTGATCATCCTGCCCTTCCTCGTCATCGACATGGTCGTTGCCGCCATCACCATGGCGATGGGCATGATGATGCTGCCGCCGACCTCGATCTCGCTGCCGTTCAAGATCCTGTTCTTCGTCCTGATCGACGGCTGGAACCTGCTCGTCGGCAGCCTTGTTCGATCATTCAGCTGACCCCGGCAGGGGCCACGTTTAAACCTTCATTTACCATAGCTGGAGCGCTTGGAATCGCGTTCCTCGATTTAAAGAACTTGGCAAGAATTGGCGTGCGACTTTGCCTCACACGACGGGTTTGGTAGCCAAAGATGCGGCACCGAGTGGCATGACGCCGGGCTGTCGTGACCGGAGGGGAAACCCAACCGGTATGTCCCCCACCTAGTATTTTGTCAAAGGGACAAGCAAGTTATGACGAGCATTCTCACCAACACTGCCGCTATGTCGGCTCTCTCGACCCTGCGTTCGATCAGCGGTCAGATGGACGAAACCCAGGCCCGCGTTTCCTCGGGTCTTCGCGTCGGCGGCGCATCGGACAACGCAGCCTACTGGTCGATCGCAACGACGATGCGTTCGGACAACATGGCTCTTTCCTCCGTCCAGGACGCTCTCGGCCTCGGCGCTGCCAAGGTTGACACTGCCTACGCCGGTATGAATTCCGCCATCGAGGTCGTGAAGGAAATCAAGGCCAAACTTGTAGCCGCCACGGAAGACGGCGTTGACAAGGCGAAGATCCAGGAAGAAATCACTCAGCTGCAGGACCAGCTGAAGGGTATTTCCGAATCGGCTTCCTTCTCCGGCCAGAACTGGCTTCAGACGGACCTCTCCGGCGGCGCCGTAACTCAGGACGTTGTCGCTTCCTTCGTTCGCAACGACAGCGGCCTCGTCTCCGTCAAGAAGGTTGGCTACGACCTCAGCAGCAGCACCGTTCTGTTCGACACGGCTGCAGCTGACAAGGCCGGTATCCTGGACAAGAACGCGACCTCGGGCACGGCTTCGGCCAACCTGACGGAAGTCAAGATCGTCAAGGAAGTCATCTCCACGAAGACGGCTGACGACCTGATCGCTGAAGGCGCTGTCTACGACGCCGTTGGCATGGACGTCGACGGTGGCGGCACGGACTTCATGGCCACCTTCACGGTTGGCGGCGAAACCTACATCCGTAAGTACGACAACGCTGGTGATATCCAGACCGACTCCAATGGCAAGGAACTCTGGGCTCGCGTGGTTGCGCTGGATGCGGTTACCGACGCGGATCTGATCGCCAAGTCTGAAACCGCCTACCAGACGACGGGCGCGACCTTCACCGACGGCACCGACACCTACTACTATGCTGAAGACCAGGTAACCGAAACGAAGAAGGTAACCGGTCTGACAAAGGACGCCATCCTCAGCGTTACCGGTGCATCAGTAAGTGGGCGCGTTGCTGACGTTGCTGGTGAAACCTACATTCAGCTGGAAGAGGGCAAGGACCTGTGGGTCAAGGCCGCTGTGGGCAACGCAACGGACGAACTTGTTGGCATCTCGATCAACGGCGTGAACTATGACGTTGATGAAGCCAACACGACGCTGCCTGCTGCTCTGCAGGGCGCTGACCTCGGCTTCTCGGTATCCGATTTCGATCTGGCAGACCTCGGAACGATCGGTACGACACTTGGTGCCGCTGCTGGTCAGGAAGAAGCTGTCGCACTGGATTTCATGATCCAGTACGTCGATACTGCTCTGAACAACATGACGAGCGCTGCAGCGAACCTTGGTTCGATCTCCATGCGTATCGACCTCCAGTCGGAGTTCGTGTCCAAGCTCAGTGAATCGATCGACGCAGGCGTAGGCCGCCTTGTTGATGCAGATCTGAACGAAGAGTCGACCCGCCTGAAGGCTCTGCAGACGCAGCAGCAGCTGGCTATCCAGTCGCTGTCGATCGCAAACAACGCTTCGCAGAACGTTCTGTCGCTCTTCCGCTAGTAGCGCCGGATCAAACAAGAAAGCCGCACCTGGAAACAGGTGCGGCTTTATCTTTTTTTAAGCATCGGCTGTTACGCGCGCGCACACGCGAAAGCTGCATAATAAAAAATCATGGCTGCCGTTTTTTCGTGGGCTGCTTAGCGCTTCATTAACCAAACCAGCATTAGCTAGCGTCATCGAGACGGTGAGTTAACCTTAATTATTAACAGGTTAGCAAGCATGAAGCTGTGCGCCGTTACCGGTGAGACCGGAATGTCCCTTCTTTATCAGCCATTCAAGGGGCACTACACGTATGACTAGCATTCTGACAAACACCGCGGCCATGTCCGCTCTCCAGACCCTGCGTTCGATCGGGTCCAGCATGGAAGAAACCCAAGCCCGCGTTTCCTCTGGTCTCCGCGTCGGCGGCGCATCGGACAACGCAGCTTACTGGTCGATCGCAACCACCATGCGTTCGGACAACATGGCTCTGTCGGCCGTCCAGGACGCTCTCGGCCTCGGCGCCGCCAAGGTTGATACCGCCTACGCCGGTATGGAATCGGCCATCGAAGTCGTGAAGGAAATCAAGGCGAAGCTCGTTGCGGCGACCGAAGATGGCGTCGACAAGGCGAAGGTCCAGGAAGAAATAACGCAGCTCCAGGACCAGCTGAAGAGCATCACCCAGTCCGCCTCCTTCTCCGGCGAAAACTGGTTGCAGGCAGATCTGTCGGCTGGCGCGATCACGAAGGATGTCGTCGCTTCGTTCGTTCGCAACGACAGCGGCCTCGTCTCCGTTAAAAAGGTGAACTATACCCTCGACGGCACAACGGTGCTCTTCGACAGCGCCGCAGCCGACAAGGCAGGCATCCTCGATAAGGTTGCTACGAACGGCACGTCTACGGCTGCACTCACTGAAGTCAAGGTCATCAAGGAAGTCGTGTCCACGAAGACGGCTGACGACTTGATCGCTGAAGGCGCTGTCTACGACGCCGTTGGCATGGACATCGACGGTGCCGCTACGGATTACATGGCGACCTTCACGGTTGGCGGCGAGACCTACATCCGTAAGTACGACAACACGGGCGCTATTCAGACCGACGCCAACGGCAAGGAACTCTGGGCTCGCGTGGTTGCGCTGGATGCCGTTACCGACGCGGATCTGATCGCCAAGTCTGAAACGGCCTACCAGACGACGGGTGCCACCTTCACCGACGGCGCCGACACCTACTATTATGCTGAAGACCAAGTAACGGTCACCGCGGATGTCACTGGCCTGACCAAGGATGCTATCCTCAGCGTCACCGGTGCATCGGTAAGTGGCCGTGTCGCAACGGTTGGTACCGACACCTACATTCAGCTGGAAGAAGGCAAGGATGTCTGGGTCAAGGCGAACCTTGGCAACGCGACGGATGACCTTGTCGGCCTCGACATCAACGGCGTGAACTACGACGTCGATGAAGCCAACGTAACGCTGCCTGCCGCTCTGCAGGGTGCCGCCCTTGGCTTCTCGGTTTCTGACCTTGACATCACCGACCTTGCTGCTGCCGGCGCACTTCTTAACCCCACTGGCACGGCCGCAGAACAGGAAGCCGCTGCTCTCGACTTCATGATCCAGTACGTCGACGATGCTCTGGAACTGATGACCAGCTCGGCTGCCGACCTCGGCTCGATCGCGATGCGCATCGATCTCCAGTCGGAGTTCGTCTCCAAGCTCAGCGAATCGATCGACTCCGGCATCGGTCGCCTGGTCGATGCCGACTTGAACGAGGAATCGACCCGCCTGAAGGCTCTTCAGACGCAGCAGCAGCTGGCCATCCAGTCGCTGTCGATTGCCAACTCCTCGTCGGAAGTCATCCTCTCGCTCTTCCGCTAAGAGCGGGCCGACGCCAACTTCTGAAGGCCGCCGGGCAACCGGCGGCCTTTTTCGCGTTTCGGCACGATCTTCACTTTTTCTTAGGACGGATTAATCCTGTTTAACCTTTGTTAACCAATCCTGCCTTAACTGAGCCCATCGAAACGATGGGTTAACCAAGACGAAGAACTGGTTAACGGCATTACGCCAAATCATCGTTCCCGGCGCATCCGGGATGTCCCTCATCTAGCCAATTCAGGGGCAACTACAAATGACCAGCATTCTGACCAACGTCGCCGCAATGGCCGCGCTCCAGACCCTTCGCGGCATCGACTCGCAGATGGAAGACACCCAGGCACGGGTGTCGTCCGGACTTCGCGTCGGCACCGCATCCGACAACGCCGCATATTGGTCCATCGCCACGACCATGCGGTCCGACAACCTTGCACTTTCAACCGTACAGGATGCGCTCGGACTTGGCGCCGCCAAGGTGGACACGGCCTACTCGGCCATGGAAACCGTCGTCGAAGTGATGAAGGAGATCAAGGCGAAGCTTGTCGCCGCCACGGAAGACGGTGTCGACAAATCCAAGATTCAGGAGGAGATCAGCCAGCTTCAGGATCAGCTGAAGAGCATCTCGGAATCTGCCTCCTTCTCCGGTGAAAACTGGCTGCAGTCGGACCTGACCAACGGTCCCGTCGTCAAGAGCGTCGTCGGCTCCTTCGTGCGGTCGGAAGACGGCAGCGTCTCCGTTAAGAAGGTCAATTACACCCTCGATAGTTCGACGGTCCTTTTTGACCAAGGGACCCAGATGGGTCTGCTCGACCGGGAAGCGGTCACAGGGGCGGATACGGTTTCTCTCGCTGACGTACCGGTAGCGGTGTCCAAGGTCTCAACGGCGACGATTACGGACCTCACCGCGGCCGGTGGAGCGCTGGGCACGACGGCAATCGACACTCCAGTGGTCGATAACGTGGAGTCGTTCTTGACCACCGGAGGCGACCTTTACGTGCGCTACTACAGCGACACTGGCGTCATTCAGCTAGACGACAACGGCAACGAACTTTGGGCTCGCGTCGTGGCAACAAACGTTGTTCCGGCAGATCTGGGCGCTGCACATCACGCAACGGGCGCGGACATGGCGAACGGCGCCAACGTGTTCTACTACCAGGAGGACATTGCTAATAAGACCGTCTCGGTCACCGCGCTGAGTGGCGCAGACGTGGTAAGCCTCAACGCCTCCGGGCTAAACTACAACATCAGCGGCCGCGTTGCGACGGAAGTCTTGGATCCGACGAACGTATGGATCCAATTGGACCCCACCAAGGATGTTTGGGTCAATGCCACCACGGTAGCTCCGGCACCGACGGACCTGAGCGAGCCAACGGCGGAAGGCATCCTGATCGGCGGCGTGCCTTACTACATCAACGAGACCAATCAGACACTTCCAGCCGAATTGGTGGGGGCGTCCTTGGGTTTCTCCGTCAGCACTCTCGACATTACTGATCTCGATGCCGTCGCCGCGCAAATGGGAGGCATGTCCACGGAAGCTGATGCTCTCGATTTCATGGTGCAGTACCTCGACACTCAACTTGAAGCCATTGTCAGCGCCACTTCCGCCCTCGGTTCCATCTCGATGCGGATCGGCATGCAGGAGGACTTCATCTCCAAGCTCACGGACTCGATCGACTCCGGTATCGGTCGTCTGGTCGACGCTGACATGAACGAGGAGTCGACGCGACTGAAGGCGCTCCAGACCCAGCAGCAGCTGGCCATCCAATCGCTCTCCATCGCCAACACCGCTTCCGAAAACATCCTGACTCTCTTCCGCCAGTAAGCGGAGCCCGGCTAGGGGCATCTTCGTCCCGCCCTGCGGATTGAAAGTCACGATGGAAGACCGCGCTCCACCCGGAGCGCGGTTTTTGCGTTCGCGCGGTAAGCAATGGATCCCCCTTCACATCGCGGCGACCTCGTTCCACCTGCTCGGCGCAAGCCTCGACTGATACTGCCTGTTAACTCTTTCTTAACGAAGGGCAGACCGCCTCCCATGATGGGAGCATCAGGCGGAAAAGCATCATGCCCTTTGCCGGCCTTTTTGAGGCATCGCGCATTTCTGGCAGGGGCACGATACGATGACCAGCATTCTCACCAACGTCGCGGCCATGGCGGCACTCCAGACGCTGCGGCAGATTGATCGCGACATGGAAACGACGCAAGCACGCGTGTCCTCGGGCCTGCGGGTCGAGACGGCTGAGGACAACGCCGCTTACTGGTCCATTGCGACGACGATGCGCTCAGATAACAGCACGCTTTCCACCGTCCAAGACGCTTTGGGTCTGGGGGCGGCCAAGGTGGACACCGCCTATGAGGCGATGGAAAGTGCCATCGCGACGGTCCAGGAGATCAAATCGAAGATTGTCGCGGCCTATGGCGTTGGTGCCGACCGCGCGAAAATCCAGGAAGAGATTACCCAGCTTCAGGAGCAACTGCACAGTATCTCGGAATCGGCAAGTTTCTCCGGCGAGAACTGGATCCAGGGAAAGATCAGTGACGGAGGCGATCCAGCCACGCTCACCGCGCAAGTGAAGGAAGTGGTATCTGCATTTACGCGCGGTCCGTCAGGTGAAGTTGCAGTCACGACCGTAGACTACATCATGGACTCCACGACCGTTCTCTTCGATACCAGTGGTGGCAAGCTTGGGATCCTTGACCAGGATCTGATCTATCTTGGACCCAGCGAGACAGTGGTCACCGCAACCATTGACGATGGGACGACGGTAACAACGTCCGAATATCCCGTTGCCTTCCTGACCGACAAGCAGATAGCCGACCTCGGGGTAGTGGATGCCGATCCTGCCGCGAATGTGTTCTCTGATGGAACGACGTCCTACATGAGGGTCGCTCCCGACACCTGGGCTCAGCTGACAACCACTGACCCAGCCCTTCCAGCAACAACGACTGCCGTTCATAGCTATGGCGGTGATACCTTCTTCTTCGCCTTCACCGTCGCGGATGACCTTGCGTCGAGAAGGATTGGCCCGTCCGTTGTCACGCTAGACATCACCAAACTGGCCGAGATGGGCGTCACGTTCAATGGCAAGGTCCCAGGCTCCATTGCCAAGGTTGAAGACGTCCTGGACGTCATGACGAGCTTCATCGACCGCCAGCTTCTGGCCATGACCAGTGCCGCATCCAGCCTCGGCTCGATCCAGAGCCGCATCGATCTTCAAGAAAACTTCGTCGCTTCGCTCATTGACGTGATCGACAAGGGTATCGGCCGCTTGGTGGACGCTGAGATGAACGAGGAATCCACCCGCCTCAAGGCGCTGCAGACGCAGCAGCAGCTTGGAATTCAGTCCTTGTCTATCGCCAATACCAACGCTGAAAACATTCTCACGCTGTTCCGTCAATAATCCGGTCCGGCGACGAAAGAGCCGCTGCGGGGGCCATCTTCACCTTCGCGCAAGTTTGATCGCCTACCGTCTTAGCCATTCCCCGAAGTGCGTGCGGCACGTAAGGGGCGGAAGGCTGCCCGCTAATTAAAGTGGTGGTTTTTCGCATGGACGAACATTGATGACCAGGAAAAGCGATGACCGCCTCAATTGCCCGCTATCTGAAGGACTTCGGCGAGCCGACGCCGCTCCCGCTCGTCCTCGCCGATGATGTAGGCGATCCCGACTTTGGCGAGAGCTTTCCGAGCTTGGAGGCAGTCGAAGTTCACGTCGATCTTGAGGGGGAGCGTGCAGAGGCTCGTGCTGAGGGTTATGACGCAGGCCTCACG
>DASYHX010000193.1:0-3773 GCA_035998065.1 Pseudorhizobium sp. | reverse complement strand
GCAAGACTGTGATCTGCGATAATCGGAGCTTGCTCACCGGCGGAACGTGTTTCCTGCCGCGCATGGAGGATTGGCGCGACACCATGGTGCGTGTCGACGGCGGGGTGGCTCGACAGGCCGCACAATGCTTCGAGGAGACCTGGCGCTACACCGAAGGCGAGAGCCCCTTCCCCCACGATCCGGAGAGCAAGGCTCCCGCCGACCAACCAGATGGGTGGCGCTATCTCGTCAGTTCCCCTTTCCCTTCCAGCCGCCGGGATTACTACGACCTGCTATTGGAGCGGATCGAACAAGCGGAAGAGAGAATCTCCTTTGTGACGCCTTACCTGTTGCCCGTGCGGCGATACTGGGATGCCCTGCGCCCAGCCATCGAGCGCGGCGTCAGTGTTCGTCTGATAATCCCGGCCAAAAGCGATCACACGTCGGTCGATTTAGCTGGCCGCATCTTTGTTCACTCGATGAAGCACGCCGGTGTTGAGGTGTACGGTTACGAGCCAACCATGGTGCACGCCAAGCTCGCGCTTATCGATGAGCAATTCTCAGCGGTGGGAAGCTTCAACCTCGGGATCGACAGCTTCAAGATGAACCTCGAAGGAGCAGTTGTGACTGGCTCTAAGCGGTTTGCCGCAGCACGCAGCACTCTCCGAGCAGATCGAAAGAGATTTGGCACAATCTCGTCGCCTGTGACCGCTCAGGCGGGGAGCTCAAGCTCCGCCCAAACCGGGAGATGGTCGGATGCCAGGCGCGCCTCAGGCGAAACGTGCACCCCCGCCCCTTCGACCCTGATTTCCGCGCTGGTGATGATCCGATCCAAGGGCAACATCGGCCAGCGCGCATGAAAGCTCGGACCAGGGGCAACCACATTGTGGCGGGCGGCGAAACGGTGCAGGCACCCGGTGCGGGTATTCCACTCGTTGAGATCGCCGAGCATCACCAGCGGCCTCTTCTGCTCCAGCACATCGGTATGGTCGATGATGAATTGGGTCTGCCGGTGGCGCCACTGCCCGCGAAGCCCGAAGTGCATTCCAACCAGCCTAAAATCACTGCCGCCATAACTGAGCTCGGCGATGATTGCACCCCGCGGCTCATTGACGGATGGGAGTGCTACGCATGTGCTCTGATAGAGGGTCACATCCTCGCGTATGAGGAGCATGTTGCCTCTCCAGGATACTCCGTCCTCCGCCTCCTCCAGCCGCACCGGGGAATAAGCACGGCCTTCCCGCCACCGGTAGTTGCCACACAGACTGGCAACTTCTCGACCCGCCTCCTGAATGGCGACGATGGCTGGCGAGACTTCCGCGATTACACCCAAATTGCGCTCCGGCTTTTTCCGCCAGTCCGTGCCCAAGCCCCGCCGAATATTGTAAGAGCAAACTCGGATCATCTGGCAGTAGTCCTCATCTGACCTAAGCATAGGGCGGCGGCGCCCCGACTTCCTAGGCGAATGTCCGCTTTTCACTTTGGTTCCTGCGCCCAAAAGAACCCATCAGGTCGTGTCCCGGGAGGATGCTGACGTTACCGCTACTTTTCCAAAGCACTTCGTCGATGCATAGGCTACCGACACTGCCGGACAGGCGACATCCGGCCTGCGCAGCCGAACAATCGCGTGCCCACTTGGACTACTATCCGTTCAGCAGCGCTTCGATGGACGGTTTGATGGCTTGAACAATGGTGCTGACGCCGCGGGCATTTGGATGCATTCCGTCGGCCTGGTTTAGTTCTGGATTTGTGGCGACGCCCTCCAGAAAGAACGGGTAATACGCCGTGCCGAACTGTTCGGCCAACTCAGGAAATACCGCTTCATAAGCGCTGACATATTCGCTCCCCAAGCTTGGGCCGGCTCGCATTCCCGCCAGCAGCACAGGGATGTTCTCGTCGTTGAAGCGCTGAAGGATCTTGGTCAGGTTCTCGCGCATACCATCCACCGGCAGACCCTGCAGCATGTCGTTGGCACCGAGTTCAAGCACGACGGCATCGGGACGCTCACCAAGCGACCAGTCGAGCCGCGCCAAACCATCTGCCGAAGTGTCACCAGAGACGCTGGCATTGACGATGGTGACGTCATTGCCAAGCGCTTCCTGCAACTGACCTGCAAAGCCTTCCTGGTCTGTGAGGCCCAGACCGGCCATGAGGCTGTCGCCGTAGAGCATCAGCGTCCGCTCGGCAGCCGTGGCCGGCACCAGCGTCGCACTTGCCAGCACCATTGCTATCGCAACAGCGCTACACACCACGTCTCGAACAATTTTTCGCATCATCGCTGTTCTTTCCATCAGGACCACATACTTCTCGTTCAACGATTTCCGCATGGAAGTGCCACCTATGAGTAGCCCCGTCGTCGCCACTGCGGCAATGAACCTGCATCTTCAGTCGGGCAAGACACCGCTGCACATCCTTAAGGATATCGAGTTCTCGCTTGCGCCGGGCGAAGTTGTGGCTGTGGTGGGGCCCTCCGGCAGCGGTAAGACCTCACTGCTCATGGTACTGGGTGGGCTCGAACAGGCAACAAACGGTGCCGTGAGCGTCGCCGGCACGATGTTGACCGGTCGCAACGAGGACGAGCTGGCGATCTTCCGCCGGAAGAACTTGGGTATCCTATTCCAGAACTTTCATCTGATCCCCTCAATGACGGCACTGGAAAATGTCGCTTTGGCGCTCGAGATCGCCGAGACGGGTCAGTCCTATTCCGAGATCATGGGTGCAGCGACAGCGGCACTCACGGCCGTAGGTCTGGGCGACCGACTCGATCATCGCCCCAAGGCTCTGTCCGGCGGTGAACAACAACGCGTGGGGCTGGCCCGCGCCATCGTCAGCAAGCCCAAACTGCTGTTGGCTGACGAGCCAACCGGCAATCTCGATCAAGATACCGGCGCCAAGGTCATCGACATGATGTTTGCCCTGGCGCGCGAGAATGGCACGGCGGTGTTTCTGATTACCCATGATCCTGCCCTTGCTCGCCGAGCAGACCGTGTTCTGTCCATGAACCATGGGCACCTGACTGCGATCACTCAAAGCGTGCCCGCATGAGCCGCGTCTTTGGCTGGATGCGAATTGCCGTGCTCGACCTGCGCGGTGATGTGAGACGCTTCGTCATTTTGCTGGCCTGTCTGGCCCTTGGCGTCGGTGCAATCGCTGCTGTGTCCTCGGTTGGGGCGGCCCTGCGATCGGCAGTGGAGCGCGACGCCCGTGTCATTCTCGGAGGTGACATCGAAGTGCGTCAACGGGGCAGTGATTTATCTCGAGAGCAACGCGCCGCTGTCGAGGCCCTCGGCGAAACGGCCCGCGTGGTTGACCTAAACGCCCGAGCCAGCGCCAACGAGGCTAGTCTGCTGCTCAGCCTCCGCGCGGTGAGCGACAACTATCCGCTGGTGGGCACGGTAACAGTTAGTCCCCAGACGCAACAGCCGCTCAACGAGCTCCTTGCCCCCTTTGATGGGCTGCCCGGCGTAGTGGTTGATCAAGACGTGCTCGAACGGTTTGACATCGCCGTTGGAGACACAATGCGGATCGGCAACGCCGATTTCGCGGTACGTGGAGAGCTTGTCGGGCTTCCGGACCAGGCGGCGCAAGGCTTTCAGCTGGGCTCGCCTGCCATTGTCGCGGACAAAGCACTCGTGGCGGCCGGCCTTGAACAGGAAGGTGTATTGAGCCGCTTTAGCTACAAGGTCTTGCTTGGTGAAGCAGTGAACGCTGCAGCCATCGAGCAGCTCAACGCCGCTTTCCCTAACGCCGACTGGGATGTCCGCCGGCCTGAAGATGCGGCGGCCAGTCTGAAG
>DASYHX010000180.1:0-4518 GCA_035998065.1 Pseudorhizobium sp. | reverse complement strand
CAGGAGAAGGCGTTCGGGCGATCTGTCTTCGCAAACGCGACAAGGGCTCCTTCTCTCATCCCGTCTGACCCGGATTTCAACGGTCGACCGAGCTTCAACTTCAGCACAATCGCTCACTCTCTCCGATCCGACATGAGAGTTCGGCGCTTGTTTACCACCCAAGATTTCACTTTTGTTGTGGTGATGACGCGGCCGGCTCCGATAGCTGCCGCTCAAGTAATGATCAGCGGCGGTCTCTACAGCGATGGAACGACCACCCGAGCAACCCGAATGCTGGGAATCCTCAGTGACGGGCGATTGTTCTTCACAAACACTGGTCGCGGCTCGGGGAACTACAACAACGTGGACCTCGTAAATCTCCCCCCGGCGTCTACGGCTGCGATTTACGCACTGAGTTACAAAGATTCTAACAGAGCCTCTCAGTTCAGGATCAACAACCCTCTGTTGGGCGTGTATTCCCGTACCCTAGCTGACCCCATCCCTGCGGTTCCCAATGATGAGACATGGATCGGCCACTACAGTGGAAGCGGCTATGAGGGATGGACAGGCAAGGCCAGCCAGATATTCATCTTTGATCGCGCGTTGGGGGATACAAACGTGACGCTACTAGGCGAACTGATGGCTGTTTTGCGCGGTCTCTATGGGATTAGCTGAGCACTAGAGATCGCTGCCAAACTCATGTTCAAAGAGAGATTGGAATGATCTTCTGACGGACGGCCCATTCAGGCCTAATGCCTTCTCGCTCTACAAGCTTGGCTTTGATGTAGTCTCTTCTAGCCTCAGCGTCTAACGGACGCTCCGCTTGAGAGCACCACCTCGCAAGCTCATCCGGCACTACTTTCACAACGTAGTTGACAATCCAGTTGCCGCGCTCTGTCTCCCCCCACCGATCTAGCAGCTCACCATTCCACGTGTGGAAACTAAGGGGGATGGGGTCTGAACAAAGTCGTACTAGATTAGCGTAGTCGCTCTTTTCCACGGAGAAGAGCACGTAAATGACACGGGCATCTTCGATGTTCTCGGTCCCGTCCTCATTATCGGTATCAAACATCGCTGACGTCCTGTGTCTGACGCATGCGCTGGAACTCAGAAAGTACGGCCAAGCAAAGTGCAATTGCTGGGGTTGCGGCTTGTACCAAACTCTCACCAACTTTCGCATGCGCCATCCCGCTCTCCCAGCTCACGCCACCTGTGCTGTTCGGAAAGACAAGGTGCACAAAGTCGAAAGCCGCCTGAATGCTTTCGGTAAATCGGGGAACCTTGCTCTGCCTGTTTCCATGCCGATCAAACCAGACGGTGCTTCGAGTCTCTTCTTGATTGCCGTCAGCCTCTTCGATTGTGCCGACGCGGCGCCATCCCAAGGATTTTGCGATCGCGAAATCCAACTGTCGAACAGCCGCGGGGGCTGCCTTGAGTTCATCAATGATCTGCTCAACTTTCATGTAGGTTGTGTACCAAAAGCACGGCAAAAAAAGCAAGTTGAGTGATGCGCCGAAATGCGTCTGTGTCGCCACCTTTGGTCAAGGCCGCGTTGCGAGCGAGAGTCCGCTGCGTAGGCTCCCAAGCCCAGCCGGTGCTGTCGAAGCTTTCGCGCTCCATTGACCCCCCATAGCCGAAGACTGACCATCCGTAAATCAGGAGAAACCGCCATGACCGTGTTCAACGGCTTCGTGGGCACTGCTCGTCGTCTCGACGACATCGATCTTCCCCGCATGGGGCACGAGATCGGCGTGGGCAGGCTCGGAGGAGGGATCGCGAGAGCGGTCCGGGCGGGACGTAAGCTGAGGGGGAGCTAGTCGCCCTCGCGATTCACGTCAAACCTCAATGTCCGGAATTCGTTCCTGAGCGTCAGCGTTCTTTCCTTGGCGTCCGCCAGCCCTATCTTTCCCTTAGAAGAAGGAGCTCGTATGTCTGACGCTGAACTTACCCCCAGAAGGCGGTCTCTAGTTGAGAAGAGAGCGGCCACCGATGCAGCCGCACTAGCGATCATCGACAAGGAAGCGGCTGATCGCGAGAAGAAGACTGAGAGGCTGCGTGCGTTGCGGCTAGCGCAGCCGGTGGCCGTGCCAGAGACAAAACCGAAGCGCAGCCGCAAGGTCAGCAAAACTTAAGCGGCTGGAACGCGCGGCTTGCGCAAGTCAACAGAGGTTAGTCAACAGAGGTTTCATTTGGTCGCCGCGCGTTCCAAGCGTCGAGGAGAGACGCGTTGCCGGAACTGCGGCGCTGAGGGAATGTTCCCGCTGCCGCACGAAGTGAGGCTGCTACCAATAGCATCTTCCGCATGCTGTACCTAAACGCTTAGGCGGGACGATAACGCCTGGCGACCAACCACCAACACACACTTCAACACTCGTGAATTATCAGGCTCTGGACGCCCTTCATCGAACGCGTCTGGTGATCACCCTCTTGATCAGCCTCGTCAGGTCTGGCTCCTCATCGGCGCCTTTTGCCGGATTGCATACGGGGCAGGGCATGCCGGCCCCGCCGCATCTGCATTCCCTTTGCCCAGAGAACGGCTTCCGCGGGTGATGCTCACAAACCCAGCCGGTGTCATCGCAGTTCTCGCACTTCATCGGCATAGCATAGCCGAAGACTGACCGTTGAAAAAGGCGAGCAAGGATGGTGAGAGTGGTGCCCTCGCACAGGAATTGAACCTGGCTCTCCTGCATACGAAGCAGGTGCTCTACCGCTGAGCTACAAGGGCATCGGCGTGGAGGATGGACTGTACACGGTCCTCTCGACACGGCTCTTATATCAGCCGGTTCTTAAGGGCGGGTGACTCACGCGACGACAAATTTACCAATCAGGAGAAGTTCATGGCTTCGTTGCATACCAGCGCCGCGGATGAGCGATCCGGCGTGAGCGAAGGTCGATAGTGCCGGTGACAGCCTCCAGAGCCTCGAGGCCTGGACCGGTCAACCGATAGGGCTCCTCCGAAGTGCAGAGCCCAAAGTCTGCAAGTTCGAGAGCGCAGATGAAATGCTTCAACCCAAGCCGCCGCGGCAGCTGACCGGCGAGCATGCGCAATGTCTCAATCTCATCCGGAATCAGGTCAGGCATAGGGTGCAGCGTGCCTCCGCCAGCCTTGCTTGAGGCTGACTGACACCATTCCACAATCAGGAGAAGATCATGGATCGCGAAGCGTTCTTCGCGGCGCTGCGGCGTCGTGGGAGCGGCGTGTTCGGCACGTCGCTGAAGCAGGGGCAGGTGGATGGCATCACCGCCATCCTGGACGAGGCGGGGAGGCGAGGGACGAGGACCAACGATCTCGCCTACGCCCTAGCGACGGTCTACCACGAGACCGCGCGCACGATGCAGCCGGTGATGGAGACGCTGGCGAAGAACGTCGACACGGCCATTGCTCGGCTGGAGAAGGCGTGGAAGGCCGGCAAGCTGAAGTGGGTGAAGACGCCGTACTGGCGCAAGGACCGCAACGGCAAGAGCTGGCTTGGCCGCGGGCTCGTGCAGCTCACCCACGAGGACAACTACCGGAAGATGTCGGAGGTGACGGGCGTCGATCTGGTTGCCGATCCGGATCAAGCAATGGAGATGCCGATCGCCGTGAAAATCCTCTTCGACGGGATGGAGCGCGGCAGCTTCACCACGAAGGGCTTCAACGACTTCATCGATAACCTGGACGAGAGCGACGACCTTGACCGGGCCGAATACAAGGCGGCGCGCAAGATCATCAACGGAACGGACAAGGCCGACTTGATCGCCGGGTATGCTCTGGCGTTCGAAGGCGCTCTCCGCGAGGCTGGATACCAGGAGACGGTCGCCGATCGCGCTCCTGTGCCTCCTGTGGCTGCTGAGGTGCCTAAGGGCCGGACAGACACCATCACCGTCCGCGTTGTGCAGGAGCGCCTGAAGGAGCTCGGCTACACCGAAGTCGGTACACCTGATGGCCTGTTCGGCAAGATGACTAAGACCGCCATCCTCGCGTTCAAGAACGAGAACGACCTGAAGCCGATCAACGACGTGATCGACCAAGCATTTCTTGAAGCGCTGGACACAGCATCGCTTCGCGATCTGCCGCGGGAGACCGTGCCGCCCGAGGTGGTGCGCAAGAACGCTCCTGAGGTTCGCACCAACTGGCTTATCAAGATCGGTGCTCTTGCGGCCGGCATTCCTGCTGCGATCGGTGGCCTGGTGGATGGCGTGATTGGCAATCTCGGCTTTGCTCGAGAAACGATCAAGCCGCTGAAGGAGATGTTCACGGACATTCCCTCCGAGGTCTGGCTGATCGGTGTCGCTCTCATTGCCGGCGGTGCCTACCTCGTTGCCCGTAACGGGGAGCAGAAGGGGATTGCGGCCTGGCAGAGTGGGGAGCGGCGGTGATGTTCTCTTCTCCTCGCATCATCGGCGCGCTTGCCATCCTCGTCATTCTCACCCTCGTCGTCGGCTGGATCTGGGACAAGGCCGGCGACGATGCTCTCAACAAGATCGAAAGGCAGAACAATGAAGCAGGTGATCAATCGGATCGCGCTCGCGATCGTTACGACCTTTGTGTTGACGGGG
>DASYHX010000154.1:0-9220 GCA_035998065.1 Pseudorhizobium sp. | reverse complement strand
CGAAGTCTTCTCGGCGCTTGAGACGAACGCGATCGACGCGCAGGAAAACCCCTACGTCACGATCGACACGTCAAAGTTCTACGAAGTGCAGAAGTACGTCACAGAGACGAACCATGCCTACACGCCGTTCCTCTTCCTCTTCTCGAAGCCGATCTTCGACAGCTACACAGCCGAAGAGCAGGCAGCGCTTCGTGAATGCGCAGTCGTCGGTCGCGACGAAGAACGCAAGGTGATCCAGGACCTCAACAAGAAGTCGCTGGAGAAGATCAAGGAAGCTGGCCTTGAAGTGAACGTTCTGTCTGAAGAAGAGCAGCAGCGTATCCGTGAGAAGTCGATGGTCGTCTACGAGAAGCACAAGAACGAGATCGGTGCCGACGTGGTCGACAACATTCTCGCGAAGCTCGAAGAGATCCGCAAGTAAGCTCGGATCAGCAGGCCGCATCCGCTGCGGCCCGTATCTTGAACCCACAGCCTTCGGGCTGTGGGTTTTTTAGTGTCTGGTCGTGGCGCCAAGGTCGTTCGAATGCTGCCTGGCAGGCCTATAGTAAAGGCGCCCACCAGGGCGGCTTTCCGAGACTCCTGCCGGCACCAGATGGATCAGGCGATCTCCAGGGGCTCCGGCTCTATGCGCCTTTTCAGCATCTGCTCGCGAATGAAGATAAACAGACCGGAGGCAACAATAAGCGCGGCACCCACCATCATGCTGGCCCGTGGCAGGTCGCCGAAGAACATCCAGCCGAAGATCACTGCGTAAAGCAGCAGCGTATACTGCAGAGGCGCGACTGTTGCGGCGTCGGACATCTTCAGCGCGCGATTAACGAGCATGTGCGCAGACATCGCGACGACGCCAAGAAGACCCAGCAGCAAAAGGTCCGTGGAAGACTGAATGGGTGACCAGTCGAAAGGGGCGAAGATCAGGCCTGCGATGCCGGCAGCGCCAGTCTGGAACAGAACCAGCGTGGTATCTGGCGTGCCGCGCAGGAAGCGACCGGAGATCATCATGAACGCGAAAGCGCCGCTGCCGATGATCGAGATGATCGCGGGCAGAGTGAACATGGCGCTCGAAGGCTCGAGAGCGATGATCACGCCAACAAATCCGATCGCGATGGCCGTCCAACGTCGCCAGCCGACGCGTTCGCCCAGCAGCAACGGAGACAGGGCTGCGACGTAGATCGGTGCCGCGAGCCAGAAGGTCATCACGTCGGCGAGCGGGAGATACATGACCGCGTAGTAGAAGCAGAAAACTTCAGCGGTCGAGAAGATTACGCGAGCCAGTTGCATGCTCTTGCGTTCCGCCCGGATTATCGGCTCGAGGCCTGCCTTCCAGAGGAGTGGAGACAGGATGATGAGTGCTGCCACGCTGCGGATCAGAATGACCTGGCCCAGCCCATAGGAGGAGACCAGCCATTTCCCCATGGCATCGTTCAGGGCAAATAGCAGCATGCCGAGCAGCATTACGAGCGGCCCGGCGGCTGCAGATGTCCCCAAGCCGGCCGCAGCCGAAGCGATTTTAGTCAATGGTGCCTCCCAGGAAAGCTGCAACCGTCAGAGGTCGGCGATGTCGGAGAATCGCCGGCTGACAGTGAAATTCTCTTCTAGATCCGGATGAAGTTCCATGCCAAGTCCCGCGCCAGGGGGAACCGTGATCATCCCATCTTTTACTTCCGGTAGCGCGGTAACAAGGTCGCGATACCATGTGTTGTAGAAGGCCCGCACGCTTTCCTGCACCAGCGCATTGGGCGCATTAAGCGATAGATGGGTAGAGGCACACAGTACGACCGGGCCGGTGCAGTCGTGCGGGGCAACCGGAAGGTGCCAGGCCTCGGCCATGGAGGCAATCTTACGAGCCTCGGACAGGCCGCCGCACCACGAGATATCGAGCATGACGATGCCTGCGACGCCGGTTTCCAAATAGTCGCGGAAGCCCCAGCGGGTGGCCAGCGTCTCGGACGCCGAAATGGGAGCGGGCGAGGCGTCTGCGTAACGTTTCAGGCTCGAGAGGCTATCCATTTTGATGGGATCCTCGTGCCAGAACGTGTTGTAGGGTGCCAGCGCCTTGGCGATCTGGATGGCGGGAAGCAACTGCCACATCGAGTGAAACTCGACCATGATATCGATCTTGTCGCCGACCGCCTTGCGAATCTTCTCGAAGGGCTCGAGCGCGAGTTTCAGGTCCGGCATGGAGATATATTGGCCGCGCGTCCTCTCGGCGGCGGCGTCGAAGGGCCAGATCTTCATGGCGGTGATCCCATCGGCCAGAAGCGACTCGGCAAGTTCGTCAGCACGATGGAGGAAGCCGTTCAGGTCGTCGTACGCAGTTCCGCCCGTCATGCCGTAATTGGCCGTGGTCTGCCCAGTGTTCTTCTTGATGTATTCGGTGCCGGCACAGGTGTTGTAGGTCCGGATCTCCTTGCGGCTGAAGCCGCCGAGCAACTGGGCGATCGGCTGGTTTACGGCCTTGCCGAAGATGTCCCAGAGCGCGATGTCGAACGCGGAGTTGCCGCGTACTTCGGCGCCTGATGAGCGGAAGCCGATGTAGCCGACGAGATCGCTGGCAAGGAGATCGATTTGCAACGGGTCGCGACCGAGCACGCGCGGCGCAACGTACTCATGGATGTAGCTTTCCACGGTCTCTGCGCCGAAGAAGGTCTCTCCCAGGCCGGTAATGCCTTCGTCCGTATGAACCAGCACCCAAAGCAGGTTAGCGCGCTCCGCAATACGGATGGTTTCAAGCTTGGTGATCCTCATGAGTATCCTTTGAATTAGATAAGACCTGCGGTGACGAGTGCCTTCAGGCTGACGTCGAAATGCTGGTTCATCGCCGCGGTGGCCGCACCAGGGTCGCCAGCAAGGATGGCCTGCCCGATCTCATGGTGGAGGGCGTTCATTGCCTGCCGATCTCCGTCATTTGCCCGGCTTCTCCAGCCAATCGGCCATGTCTGGCGGGTAACGTTCTGGAAGGCGCCCAGAATGAGCGCGAAGACGGGATTGCGCGATGCGCGGGCTATCGAAAGGTGGAAGGCGATGTCGTGCTCCATCACCTTTTCCGGCAGATGAAAGTCAGCCGCCATCGCTTCGGCATGAGCGAGGATGGCTTTCGCCTCCGCCTCCGTGCGGCGCAAGGCCGCCAGCGCCGATGTTCGCGCTTCGATGGTCCGGCGTGCATCGTAGATCTGCTGGATGTCGATTTGATCAATGACCACGCCGTGCTCGATCATCAACCCAAAGGCATCATCGTTGAGCTCGGCGACCGTTGGCCGCTTGCCGGCTCCAAGTTCCACGAGGCGGAGAGCAGCCAGCGACCGCAGTGCCTCCCGAATAACCGTGCGGGACACCTGCAGATCCTTTGACATAACCGCTTCGGCAGGTAGCCGGTCGCCGGGTCTCAGATCCTGCTCACGAATCAGCTGAGCGATCGCCGTAACGGCGGCGCCGACAAAATCGGAACTCGGAGTATCGGATCGTCTTGACAGCATGTCCTACCGCTTCCCAAAACCTATATTACAGGCTTAGGGGAAGTCAGATCGGAAAACAACTCTTGTGCGGCTTAGCCAGCTCGAGCTGCGTCATAGGCAGAAACGGTCAACCGAGCCCTCTGGGCGACCTCGGCAGCCGTCATTCCAGGCTTGTAGAGGCTGGAACCGAGCCCGAAGGCGGTGATGCCGGCCCCGATGTAATCGGCAAAATTGGCTTCGGAGACGCCGCCGACGGCGGCGATTAGGAGGTCCTTCGGTAGAACCGCGCGGATAGCGTTGATGCCGGCAGGTCCAAGGACACTAGCGGGGAAGAACTTCAGCCCCGTCGCACCGGCGTGCGCGGCAGCCAAAGCTTCGGTTGGCGAGAAGACGCCCGGCAGTGTCACCATTCCACGTTCCACGGCTGCCTTGATTACTTCCGGCTCGACATTCGGGCTGACCATGAGCTTGCCCCCGGCCGTGTCAAGGCGCTTGACGTCCTCCACCGTCAGCACCGTTCCCGCGCCGAGCAAGCAATCTGCTGGTGCGAGCTTTGCTGCAATCTCAATGGACTTGAAGGGTTCGGGAGAATTCAATGGGATCTCTATGGCGGTAAAGCCCGCATCGATCAGACCACGGATTACACCCTCCGTCTCCTCCGGGCGCAGGCCTCGGAGGATGGCAACCAGCGGATAATTCATGTCTGGGAAAGGGATGCGGTTCATGAACGTTCCTCGGGCATGGCGAGTAGGATCTTGTGTGCGGCGGCGGCAAGTCCCTGCCGTACCGCTTCATCGGCGTCAATCGACCTGAAGGCAAGGGAAAGGTGGGAGAACGCGCTCTCATAGAGCTCCTGCAACTTGCCCGACGCAACCAGCCGGATCAGGGGGACATCTACGGCAGCATTCACGGCACCGGCGATTTCCAGCCCGATCAGCGTGCCGGACAGCCGGCCTGCTGCATCAGCCGCGGAAAGGCCCTCCAAAAGGCTCCCCGAGCGAACGGTGAATAAGAGATTGCTCGCCCGTTGCGGGGTTTGGAAGGCTGCTTGGATGGCGCTGAGGAAAGCGGGCTGGTCTGGGTCGAAGGTTCTCGCATCCAAAATCGAATGCGCCAGTACTGAATGCTTGGACAGCAGATCGAACATTTCCCCAGTCATATAGGTCGAAAATCCGGAAACCACGCCTCCCGTTGCAGTAACCCACTTGGAGTGCGTCCCCGGCATGCAGACCAACTGCTGGCTGTCTGCGCCCTGCCGGAGCGCGCCGAGAAGTTGCGTCTCTTCACCACGCATGACGTCCGGCGCATTCGCGTGACGTTGCGCAAGACCGGGAAGAATGTGAACTTCACGAGTAAGTCCAGCCACCCGAACCGCTCCCGCCAGCACGGCCACCAGGGGCGCCGGCACAGTTATGTAGCCTGCCTCGATCCAACCTTGCCGCGCGCCTGCCATTCCGCAGACGATGACCGGCAAATCCAGAGGGGCCGCGAGCGCATCGAGATGAGCGGAAAGAACCTCTTCGAAGCCTGTCTTTGCCGCGACCGTCATGCCTTCGTCGCTCCGCCGCTCCGCCAGTACGGTGCCTTCGGCGTCCATCAGCCAGAGGCGGAAGCTGCTCGTTCCCCAATCGACGGCGGCATAGGCGGGTTTGGTCAAAGCAGTCCTCCGTCGATGATCATGGTTTGAGCTGTCATGCCCCCGGCCGCGGCAGATGCCAGAAAAAGGCAGGGGCCGACGATGTCCTCTGCCGTCAGAACCCGCTTCAGGCACTGCCGGCTCACCACGTCCGTCATGCTTTCGTCGGTCAACCACAGGCGCTTCTGGCGTTCCGTCACGATCATTCCCGGCAGGATGGCGTTGACCCTGATGCCTTCGGGACCGAGCCGCCCGGCAAGGCTCTTGGTCAGGCCCAAGATACCGGCCTTGGCGGCTGCGTAGGACGGAAGGTCACCCATGTTGAGCAGATAGGAGATGGAGGAAAGGTTGATGATGGCTGCGTTTGCCGTCTCGCGCAGATGGGGCAGAACCGCCTGCGAGACGAAAAACATCTGCTTCAGGTTCACAGCCTGGTTTTCGTCCCAGTAAGCTTCGGTGACGGTCTCGATGTCATGGCGGTCGTCCCACCCAGCGTTGTTGATCAAGACAGACAGCGAGCCCATTGCGCTTGCGGCTTCGTCGACTGCGTGGCGGATCTGGTTCACTTGCCTGAGATCGCCCCTGAGATAGCGGACAGGGTAGCTCGATGATCGCGAGAGGGATCTGGCAAGATCCCGGCCGGGTTCTTCCGCAATGTCGATGAAGCAGACCTTGGAGCCTTGCGCTGCGAAAGCCGCGGTCAGAGCTGCACCAATGCCTGTCGCACCGCCGGTGATCAAGACCCCTTTGCCCGCAAGGTCCGGGTGCTGGACGACGACATCGGCCAAGGCTTTCCCTCCGGCATGCTGCAGCTGATCGATGCGCACGTTCTAAGCAGCCGTTGGGTGAAACACAAGAGATCGAAAAACCGACGCTACGGCGAAGCCACAAGACCCTGAACCTAGGATCTTGTGGCTTCGATCAGGCAGCGGTGCGTCGCCCTTGGGAATTGGAGTACGTCGTCTGTTGGGTGCCCGTGCCGGTATGGAAACGGTCGATCAGCGATGCAAGCCGGCCGCTAATCTGCGAGAGGCTCTGAGCGGAAGCATTGGTTTCCTCCATCAGCGCCGCGTTCTGTTGCGTAATCTGGTCCATGCTGCGGACGGCAGAATTGACCTCTTCTATCCCCGATGCCTGCTCCTGTGCCGACTGAGTGATCGAGTTGATATTTTCACTGATCGAGCTCACGCGGTGGCCGATTGCCGTCAAGGATTCACCCGTGCGGTTAACCAGATCAACCCCGCGACGAACGTCTGCAGAGGAGCGATCAATCAGCTCCTTGATCTCTTTGGCGGCCGCCGCTGAACGCTGTGCCAGTTCGCGGACCTCCTGGGCGACAACCGCAAATCCCTTCCCCTGCTCGCCGGCGCGCGCCGCCTCGACACCCGCGTTCAACGCCAGCAGATTGGTCTGAAACGCAATCTCGTCGATGACGCCGATGATTTGGGTCATCTTTTGCGAGGAGCCCTCGATGGCGCCCATGGCGGCGATAGCTTCTTCGACTACCTGGCCGGACTTTGCCGTTTCCTTCGCAGATTCTCCCACGACACTCTGAACTTCGCGTGCCCGGGCAGCAGATTGATTGGAAATGGCTGTGATCTGCTCCAGTGCCGCAGCACTCTCCTCCAAGGCAGATGCCTGATGCTCCGTGCGTTTCGCCATATTGTCCGCTGCCGAAGCGATGCCGTCGACCTCGCTGCGCACCTCGGCGACCGAATGATGGATTTCCCGCATGGCAGCTTCGAGTGCCTGGACCGCTGAATTGAAGTCTTGCTTCAGGCCATCAAAGTTGGATGCAAGACCATCGGAGATCTCCGCCGTGAGGTCGCCGCCAGCCAAGGAGCCCAGGGCGCTCTCGAGCGAAGCCAGCGCGGCGCACTGTGCCGTTTGCTCCGCTTGCCTCTCAGCTTCGACTCGAGAACGTTCGTCTGCAAGCGAATCCAGATAAACCGTGATGGCATAGTCCATGTCCACAAGTGCAGCCTTCATCACTGCAGTGATGTCTTGTGAAAGCTTGTCAGCCTTGCGGCCGTGAAGAAGGCCCTTCAGTTCCTGCTTGATGATCGCGCGAATGATCCCGTCAAGAATGATCGCATATCCGCCTATATACCAACGGGGCTCAAGCCCGATGCGCGCATGAACGCGACCAACCGTCGTGACCCCATTGACATAATCGTCTTCGTATTTGCCGGAAGCGATGACTTTCCAATGTGCCGCCTGTCGGCCCTTTGCATGATCAATGTGGGCAGGGTTGGCGAAGAATCTGGAGGTCTGGGGATGGCGGGACGCTTTGCCGTAGAAGGTGTCGAGCGCGCCTTCGATAGAGCTGGCGATAATCGGCTGCAGGGCTGCCAGACCGCGTCTCTGTTCCTCATCGAGCCCCACGAAGTTCAACCGATCGTGAAGGTCGGAGGTCTTGCCCTGGTCCGTCATTTTAGCTCCTGAATAGTCAGTACGGCACGCGGTCGTCGCATGGTTTGCCTAGACTAAAGGGAGGTAATTAAAGTCTTATTAGCTTTGTCTTCGTCTTTGGACAGGCTTAAACTAGTTGCTGCCGTTCACACTTTCCTAACCTTGCCGATGCATGGCGAGTCGCGCGATGGTCCGGCAGTGGGTCCTCTGCGCGGCCTTAGTGTTTTGTGAAGAACCACGACTGAAACTGGCAGTCCATTTCCGATTCGGTTTCCATCAGCGAGTTCACATGACGTTAGTCCAGTTCCCACTCCACCTCAGATCAGTTGATGTGCGCCGCTGTGCGCTCACTCTGCGCGACCTCAACGGCGAAGAGGCCAACCGTTACTGGCGGGATGAGATGAGGAAGTTTGCGGCAGCCTTGCGCCGCGTGGGGCTTCCCGAACAGGACATCAGCGAGCAGGCTCTTCTTTTCATGGAGTCTGTTCAGGGCGAACTACGCTCTTTCTACGTGAGCGAGTCGGCCGGCTGACGGCCTGGCTAAAGTCAACAAGCATTCGCATCCTTTCATCCCTGCGGTAGTTGTAGGATCCAGTCGGGTTGTGCAGACCAGCCTGTGGAGGCGCGGTATGCAAAGCGCCTTGTGTGGCAGGGGCTGCCGTGAGGTTGCGAGGAAGGAGCAGGGAGCTCATGGAGGCGTTCGTTCAGAACATGATGGAGACGCTGGGGCCACTGGGGATCACGCTCTTAATGTTTCTGGAGAACGTCTTTCCGCCAATTCCCTCAGAGCTGATCATGCCGCTTGCCGGTTATCACGCCACTCAAGGAGAGATGTCGATCATAACAGTCGTCATCGCGGGAACGGCGGGTTCATTGCTTGGCGTGCTGCCCTGGTATTACGCCGGCCGGAAGTTTGGTGAGGGCCGATTGAAACGACTAGCAGAACATCATGGACGTTGGCTGACGATGTCCCCTTCTGATATCGAAAGTGCAAACAAGAAGTTTCGAAGACACGGCAACCTGTCGGTCTTGCTCGGGCGACTGATCCCAACAGTACGGACGTTGATCTCAATCCCGGCAGGAATCGCTCGCATGCCATTCTTGACCTTCTTGATCTACTCGGCAATCGGCACCTTTGCATGGGCTTCCGCGCTCGCCCTTGCAGGCTATGCGCTTGGTCAAGCCTACGAAACGGTGTCGGAATATGTGAACCCTGTATCGACGCTCGTTTTTGTGATGATTGTCCTTTTTTATGTGTATCGCGTCGCAACCTTCAAATCCTAGCAAGGCTAGCAAGGACGCCGGTGAACCGCTGGGGTCGGCGAGGAGGCGGTTTGGCGACCTATGCGTGGTGCGCCGGCACCAGCGCGGGGAGGACGTGGGGCAAGGATCTGGTAGACTGCGTTGGATAAGGCAACATTGCGCAGAGGCCTGCCTGCCACGTGCCGGCGCATCCTACGGAAGAGTGTTGATGCCAACGCGCGACGAGCATCGGTCTCAGTGGTTGCCTGCCGATGTCTGCGGGTCAGAATGCACGCCGCTGTGGAGATGCAGCCGATCTATAGGGTTCGGTAGCCGGCGAGGCCGAAGCGCTCCTGAGTTCGCTTCACCAAAGGAAGATGGCCGCCGTGTTGGCGGCCATGAGTCCGTTTCGCGTGCGATCTAAGCGGCTCTCATAGCTGTGGGCAGAGGAATCTCGACCTCGATCTCCAAGAGC
>DASYHX010000615.1:0-29366 GCA_035998065.1 Pseudorhizobium sp. | reverse complement strand
ATCGGTGCGGTCCCGGAGGATCTTGACGAAACCTTCTACAACGCCTTCTTCTGAGCGCAGCGCCATCATCTCTCCTGAAGCCCAGAACAGGATGCCGTCTTTCCTGAGGTGCCAACGCTCGTCCCTTACACTGTTCTGCGTAAGTGCGATCTCCATCTCTTGCTGCGGCGCCCCCGCCTCCTTATCGGTTTGGGTAAAGATGATGGAGCCTGGCTGGCCGACTGCTTCATTCGACGTCCAGCCCAGGATGCGTGCCGCACCCTCGTTCCAACTGGTGATCAGACCGTTCAGATCGAGGGATAAAATGGCGTACTCGATGGCGCTTTGCAGGATGGCCTCTAGGAAGCGTTCGCGTGGAGTGGTCTTCGGCTGCTTGCTCAACGGCATTTTTAGGCTGCTCGGACTAAGAAGAGGGATCGGGTGGGGAGCGATATAGCGTCCATGCTTATGGCAGCAAGCGTTTGACATCACCCGATCCTCGGCGCCAACCTTGTCCTCTTCGCAAGGAACGGGCTCAAGCGGGTCTGCTTGCGCAACTTACCACCACGACAATCCAAAGCTGCGGGGAGCTTTCGAGATTTTGTCAGAATGCTTCAGGCGACTTACACCTGTCGCTTCCTGTTACGCTCTCTGTAGCTTTTTAACAATGTATCTCGTGGTCGATCAGCTCAGAGCGCGGGGCCAAACGATGCTTCAACGGCTGTCATCTTCGTGCCTTGTCAGCACGGCGTTCAAGATCTTAGCAAGCTCGCTTTGCCTGTAGGGCTTTTGTATTCTGGGATAGCAGCTGTAGCCCTGCTGCAGGTTGTCATAACCCGTAGAAAACACAAATGGCGTGCCGCGTTCCTTGAGAACATCAGCCACAGGGTAGCTTCTTTCGTTGCCGAGATTGACATCGAGGATCGCAGCATCGAAGTCTCCCGTCCGTGCAAGAGCAACAGCCTCATCCAAACTAGCTGCGGTGGCAGCCACCGCGCAGCCTAGCTCCCCAAGCATGTCCTCAATTAGCATGCAAACCAGAGCCTCATCTTCAACCACCAATATGCGGCTTCCTGGGAGGATATTTGCGCTCATGACGGACTTGCCACAGACACTGGAAATTCTACTACACAAACGATGCCACCCGGATTGAAGCGGAGCTCCACGTTGCCTCCGAGCTCGTGTGATAATCCGCGCTCAATTAGGCGCGAGCCAAATCCCCTCCGCATCGGCTGTTCTACGGGCGGACCACCGCTCTCCTCCCACTGTAATCGCAGCATTTGCCGATCGTCGACTGTCGCCGCTTGCCAAGTCACCGCCAATCGCCCATGTTCGTTAGAAAGCGCGCCGTGCTTCACTGCATTTGTCGCGAGCTCGTGCAGCGCCATGACAAGCGCCAGAGCCTGCTTCGGCGAAACGCTTATATTGTCCCCCTCCACACGGTACCGCGGCGGGGACGTTGGGGAGTGCTTGAATGGCTCGAGCGCGGTGGCCGCGAGATCAGCCAATCCGACGTACTCCCACTTCTTGCGCAGCAGCAGACCGTGAGCGTCTGAAAGGGCAAGCAGGCGATCTTCAAACCCTTTCCTGTCCTCCGTAGAAGCGCCACGTAAAGTCTGGGCTGCAATGGCTTGCACGCTTGCCAACATGTTTTTGACCCGATGATTGAGCTCATCGTTGAGGAGCCTCTGGATTTCCTCCGCACGCTTTCGCTCGGCGAGCTCGGCTTGGACTCGCTGAAAAAGTCGCGCGTTATCCACGGCTACCGCTGCCTGAGCTGCGACACCAACCATGATGCGTTCCGCGCGTTCGCTGAAAACTCCTGCTCTCTCGTGGCCGAAAAACAGCCCACCCAGAACTTCCCCGGTTCGAGAGATGACGGGGACTGCAAGATAGCTTCGCACAGGCAGGTGGCCAGGGGGCATGCCCTTGAAAGGATCGTTCCGGCCGTATCTCGGATCAACGGTGATATCGTCGACGCGAACAACGCCTTCGCCTCTGAACGTCGGGCCGAAGACGTGCGTGTTTCGCGGCATCGGGAAGTTTTGGAACGCCTCGCGAGGAACACCGGAGAGCGTGTAGAGCTGATAAAGTTCCCCCTCGTTGTTCGTTGAGTTGTAGAAGAAGGCGCCAAATTGGGCACCTGTCAGTTCGGTGGCAGCGTCTGTGACCGCCTGCAATACATCCTCAAGATCAACCTTTGCGGCAAGCAGCGCTCCCGTTTTGTTCAGGATTTCCAAAGTGCGAGCCTCTTCCTCGTGCGCTCTGGCCTGATCTTTCTCTTTCTGGATCCCTCGCACTTCGATGATGGTACCAACAACGATCCCCTCTTCGCGGATCGGACTTGCTGTGTAGGCTACGGGATAGAAGCTACCGTTCTTATGAACGAAGACTTCCTCGCCCTGTTCCTGATGATTCTCGGGAAAAGCGCGGTCTATGGGACAATCCTCAAGAGGATAAGGGCTGCCATCCGGTCGCGTATGATGGATCACATCATGAAGCGGGCGGTCACGTACCTCCGCAAGGCAGTAGCCAGTGAGAAGCTCCGCTGCAGGATTGAGGTAAACACAGCGCTGACGCTCGTCCATCAGGAAGATGGCAACGGTCGCGTTGCTACAGACCGCCTCGAACAGTCGGTCGTTCTGCTTAAAGTGTGGGTCCAGCCTTTGCTTGTTCATGTTCTTCACCGTCATAAGCCTTCCCCAAACCCCCGTTACGGGCCACCTATCCCGAGACGCAGGCATCTGTTATGGGGCAGATGCCGGGCTATTCAAGCGTCATCGGGCCGTCAAGTGGGCGAGGTTATCGCGGCGAATCAAAGCATGGCGCTCAAGATCAAGCCGCGGAGCTGAGCCGGCGGATCTGTTGCCCCAGTTCCTCCGCCGGCATCGGCTTTCCGACAAGATAGCCCTGGATCTGCTCGCAGCCGACAGAGCGAAGCAGATCGGCCTGCATCGACGTCTCTACCCCCTCCGCCGTCACCGGGATCTCCAGCGCTGCTGCAAGTGCCACCGTTGCTTCCAGCACATGAGTGCCCTGGCCGGAATTCTCCGACGCCCATACGAGCGACCTGTCTATCTTCATCCGCTCAAAGCCAAACTGGCGCAACGCGCCGATGCTGGCATAGCCGCATCCAAAGTCATCAAGCGCGAACTTTATGCCGACTGTCCGAAGGCTGTCCATCGCCCGGCGTGCATGCTCCGGGTTCGACATCAACACGCCTTCCGTGATCTCAAGCGTCAACCGCGCAGGGTCGAAGTCTTGCCTCTCCAGGAGGTTGAGGACCTGCGACGGGAAGGTCGGATTGCACAGCTGGATGGGCGAAACGTTGACCGCAAGCTCCAGGCCGTGCCAATCCCTGGCCGCCTGAGTAGCAATCTCCAAGATTTTTAGCCCGAGCGCATCGATCAGCCCGGAGCGCTCGGCGAGCGGGATGAATATTTCCGGGCTGACACTGCCTGCCGGCGTTTGCCACCGCGCCAGGGCTTCCACACCAGAAATCCTGCCGGTCGCGGCCGATACGAGCGGCTGGAAGACCGCACGTATAGAGCCCTCCTGAATTGCGGTTCGCAATTGCCCCTCTAGAGTGGCCTGGCGATCGCGTTCTTCGTCCAAGGCTGGCGAGAACGCAGCTGCCTGTCCTCGTCCACTTTCCTTTGCCTGATAAAGAGACATATCGGCTCGGCGAACAAGCTCGAGCGGGTCCGTATCCGACTCGATGGAAGTAAACCCTATGCTGGCGCCGATTTCGATCGTCCGGCCGCCAATGTCGAACGGCTCGGCGATGCCGGCGATGATCCCCTTGCTGAATTCGAGCGGGTCTCCGCCGTCGAGCTTGATCAGCGCGAATTCATCCCCGCCAAGACGTGCGACGACCGCATTCTCCTTGTAGGAGGAAAGAAGGCGCTGAGAGACCAGCTTTATGAGTTGGTCACCAACACCGTGGCCCCATGCGTCGTTGACCTGTTTGAAGCCGTCAAGGTCGAGAAGGTGCAGTGACGGGATCGCGCCTCCCTCAGAAGTTGGTAGCGTCGTCAGC
The DNA here is from genome assembly GCA_035998065.1 of Pseudorhizobium sp. Classification (GTDB taxonomy): domain Bacteria; phylum Pseudomonadota; class Alphaproteobacteria; order Rhizobiales; family Rhizobiaceae; genus Neorhizobium. The sequence goes on along the minus strand of DASYHX010000615.1, from coordinate 25,348 downwards.
GCCTCCAGGATGCCTGCGCGGTTCAGCAACCCACTAAGACGATCATGGGTGGCGTTCCACTTCTCTTTCGCCGCTAGAGACCGAAGTCTATAGGCTTCGGCGCTCCCGGCGACCAGAACAGCAGCCAAAAACAGCACAAGCAACGCCACGGCAGTCGCGAGATGACGGTAAACCTGCTGATAAACCCGCGTTCCTGGCCTCTCACTTGGCCATTGAAGGTAAGCGATTGGCATATCGGAGATGTCATGGATAGGCACCTCCAGCATGCCAGGTGAAGCGGGAGAGCGCACGAGCTCGAGGCCGCCAAGCTGATACTCCTTGGATATTTGCTGGATCACGTCCGGGCCAATAATCTTGAAGAAACTCAGGACGTTGTAGGAGGGTCCTATGGGAGCTTCTGAATATGGCTGGAGCGCGCTTGATCCCATCAAGACGATGCTTTCGTCGACCTGCAGGAAGTTGATATCAGGATCGGTCCCTGCACGGTTGGCCGCAGTGACCTGCTGGGCAAATCGAGGCCCAAATCTTTCGAAGGGATCGAAGGGGACGCCTTTCCAATGAGCAGACAAGACACTGCCGTCGCGAGCAATAACGACAGCTCCGTCGTAGAGCTCGTAGTCTTCGCTCGTCTTGCCCCAATTGTCATATGCCCACTTTGCCGCACCATCTGCGTCCATTGCCGCATATGCGTCGTCCCATACAGCGTTGTCTCTGACCGTCGCGGATAATTTCTCTTTCGTCGACATGACGGCCGCTTCAGCGGCTCTGCTTGCCCTGCTGTCGTCGAGCTCGTCAGCCGAACTGCGCATCTCCAGAATGGCATGAGCAACAAGAGCCGACACAAGTGCGGCGACCATGACAAAGAATGTCGTGGCGAATGCGATCTGCCAGGTCGCCTTCAGTGCCTTGGGGTAACGGTGAGGCTGATACATTTCATGATCTCGCTGCTGAGAGATGTCCGAATGGACCAGCAGGCGACATCATGTCTCGCTCATAGGCGCTGCATCGTCATCTGAGCAGAAACTGATTTGCAAGCTGAAAACGGCTATAGTTAAGGCTTCTTGAATTCGGCGAAGCACTGGAGCTGCCGATAGAAAGGCCCGCCTCGAAGACGAGGCGAGCCAAGCGCTGCTTGCGCCCTCCCAGCGCTTGCTTCGCTCTCCTAAAGATAAAGTACTGCGGTCTAGAGTTCCACTCTGTCATCTGCCCACCCCATCGACTGTCGAAGCCAGCGTTGGATCAAAATCGACATCCAAAGGAGAACCTTCCCATCCTAGTATTTAAGGTTCCTCTGCTCTGGCGGCGCGGTGATTGCGGTCGAAAGCGCTAACCAAAGTGCGAGGCATCGGGGAAAGCAGGAGAATGTGTGCTAGGTCTGAGTATTGATTCGGTCGACCCTCCACGTAAGGTGACGGAAGCATCGGACCCGCAGGTCCAGGGCGGGCAGGAGGATATCATTGAGTTACCAGCGCAGCACCTGGTCGGTAGCCACGGCCTCGACAACCGCTATCGCAGGGATGCTTGCAGCTTTCGGTGTGGTTCTGTCCCTATGGCTTTGGGAGAGTCATGAGGCGGCGGAGCGGCGGGCAGAGGAACGGGCGTTGGCCTCGGCAAAGATCGTGGCCGCCAATGCGAGATGGGTTAATTCTTTGGCTTGGCAAGCCCTGCAAAGGATCGATGAGTCTCTTGGATCCGTTATCGAAATCCAAGCCGACCAGCAGGTACGAAACATCAACGAAGCAGTGCGCAACCTCCCAGGAGAAGTACAGGCTTACGTCGTCGATCGGAGCGGGCGAACAGTGTATTCCACTGACCCGCAGATAAAGCAGGTGGACATCACTGATCGAGATTATTTTAAAGCTCTTGCCGAGGGCGACGACCGCTACGTCTCTTCACTGCTGGTCAGTCGCCTGAACGGAGAGCAGATCTTCGTTTTTAGCCAACGCCTCGAAAGAGCGGGGCTGTTCGCAGGGGCGGCGATCGTATCTTTCAGTGTGGATCTGCTTGCTGAGGTTTGGGAGGCGGTCAACCTCGGGGGCAATTCAACGATCAACATTATCCGCAAGGACGGGCATCTGATCGCTCGATATCCCAAAGCTCCCGGTCCTGTGGACATGAGCGGCTACATTCTATTTACGCAGCATCTGCGCCAGTCTCCCTCTGGCACCTATCTAGCCACGTCATCACCGGTCGACGGCGCAAAGCGCATGGTCGGCTACATCACCATGGAAGGGACAGAGTTTATTGCCGTTGGAACCGCCGACTACGGCCTTGCAATGAGGCGCTTTTGGCAGGACGTAATGGTTGCGGCGCTCATTGTTCTGGCAGCAGCCGTCGGATCGCTTGCTGCCGCCGGATGGATCCGGCACCTTTTGCGCCGGGATGCGGACAAGTCGGATCGGCTGGTGGCAGCGCTGGAGGAAAATCGGTTGCTGCTTCGGGAAGTGCATCATCGGGTGAAGAACAATCTTCAGTCGGTGCAGGCGGTGATCAGGATGCAAAGGCTGCCGCCGGACGTCCAAGCTTCGCTTGCCGGTCGTATTGGGGCGATGATGGCTGTTCACGAACAGATCTATGGTCATGACCAATTCGGCCGCATTCCACTCAACCAGCTTCTTCCTTCTCTGGTCGACACCGTTGTGAAGGCCCATGACAGGGTGATCCAGACGTCTTACGCCATGGATGACGTGACGGTGAGCGGTGATCAGGCCACAGCGCTCGCTTTGCTTGTCAACGAATTGGTCACCAACAGTCTCAAGTACGCCTTTTCCGGCACCTGTTCCGGAACCCTCTGCTTGGAACTGACGAAGTTGACCGGAGGCCGTGCTCGACTCAAAGTGGCCGACAATGGTCCAGGATTTGACCTCTCCGGCTCGGGAGCAGGTATGGGGACGCGCTTGATACAGGGCGTCATTTCACAGCTGAACGGCAGTTTTCAATACATCATCGATAACGGAACCTCATTTACTGCTGACATCCAGCTTGACGACGAAGCTCTGCCTACGGGATCTCGAACCAGACAAGACTTTGGCGGGAAGGGGCCAATTTAGGGGTCTGACGCGATTTCGATGACATCAGGGCGCTCCGACGATACGTGCTTCGAGGAGATCCAGCTTTCCGCGCCCGTACATCTGCCGGTTGATAAGTTTGAGCTTGGTAATCTGTCCCTCAGTCTGGCCGTTCGACCAAATTGAAGTGATTGCGTTCTGGACCGCTGCTCGGTCGCGGATGACGCCGTTGGCGAATGACGCGACCAGGCTTCCTGCTGCGCGGTCGATCCACGTATCGAGATCATCGTTAGACTTGCGTCGCAGCATATTGTGAAAGCTCTCGACGACATCCCTGGCCTCGACAAGGTCCGGTAGCCGCTCTTCGATTGCGGCAACCGTCATCGTTTGAGCCTTGGTCAAATTGTTGCGTTCAAGGGTCATCAGGCGGGCGATAGTGCGTGCGGCCGGTGCGTGACCGAGTCCGTTTTCGGCCTTTTCGGCGCGCCTTCGTCGCGTTGCCCATTCCGTGACAACGCGGAGACCTCCGCCAAACCCAGCCAGCCGAAGCTGCCGCCAAAGTTCAGCGCCGTTTCGCAATCCCGCATCCCATTGCGCTTCAAGCCAAGGCAGATGCGGCTCCAGGGAAGTTTGCCGGACCCTGAAGATGTCGGTCCGTTGACCGCGAACGACACTGCGAACCAGCTTACGGCTGTGCCCAGTTCTGCGCACGATTTCCTTGATGGAGACGCCTTCGCTGACGAGACCACGGATAACGGCGTTTGCCTCTTCACGCCGCAGATATCCTTCATATTGCAGTCGCTCGGCGGCGGTCAGAAGCTTCGGGTTTACGGTTGCAGTGCCGATTGCCACGCGGACCTGCCGCATCGACTTGCGCACGGCATCAAGAAAGGCGTGGCTGGCGTTCTCCATCAGATGCCAACGGTCGGCAACCTGACCCGCGTGCGGCAGGGCTTGTGCCGCTGCCTGCGCATACCCGCCGCCGCGGTCTCGTGCGATGATCTCGATCTGGGGCTGTTGGATCAGCCAGGCTCTGGCGGTCGCGGATCTCGGTCGGGGAGCAAGGCAATCGTCTTTCGACGCTCAAGATCGCAAATGATCGTCCCATATCGATGATTTCGACGCCACGCCCAGTCATCAATGCCGATTACGCTCGGTGGCGTTAGTGGTGGCCGATCATATCGGCGCACGGTACGTAGCAGCGTATCATTACTGACCGGAAGCCCAAGACGATCCGCAAATCGCGCCGCCGGTCGACCACCCAATGCGAGAGCTAGATGCCGGACCAAGCAGTCTAGGCGGGCTGTCCGGCGAGCCATGGGTCGGATCACATCATCGCCGAAGCGCTCGGCGAATCGAAAAGCCGAAACTGTGCTCGCATGGCGCTGGATCTCCGTGAAAATCCAGGCCAGTGGAATCTAAAACATCATCAAGAGCGAGTCAGACCCCAGATGGCGCCCCCCGGTATCGCCGCTCACCTTCACGGCCTGGCAATTGACAGCCGGCCGCCTGCTTCTGCTACCCGTTGCCTTCCTGACCGGTCATTTCATTCCTGTTCCGACGGTCTCCAATCTTCTTGAGCTGGTACGGCTCGGCCTGATCGCGCGGCTTTCACATATGCTCTCTGGTTTCGGGGTATCGCGCGATTGTCTCCTGCCATCGTGTCGTCGCTCCTGTTCCTCAGTCCGCTCACTGCGGTGCTACTCGGTTGGAGCTTTCTCGAACAGGCGCTGACCCTGCCTCAAATCGCTGGTATCGCACTGGTAATCGGCAGTATCTGGCTAAGCCAGCGAACCTGAGATTGAAGTTAGGATGGATGCGGCGGAAAACGCGCGAAATCGACCCGCGCCATCCTTGCCGCACTGGTCTTCGTGGCTGCTGCGCCGGCGTTCCACACGTGTCTCGGGACCGCGGACCCTCTGCCCTCGGCCACAAATTAGTCATGCCAGCCGGGCCAATTCTTAACTCGTTTTAGGAATCTATGACACAGGGGATTTGAGTAACAGACTCGTTGGTTCGATTCCCTTCAAGGCGGAGACAACAAGAGTGGGCGAAGGAGGCCGAAACAAGCTGTGTCATTCGCCATTCATTGCATTACAGAGGCAGACAATCCTTCAGCCGCCGTACTGGTCGAGAAAGGATTGTCGCCGCTGTTGGTCGTATGATCCATCTCCCGCGATCGGTCGTGTTGGCAGAACTGCTGGGACGCGTGAACTCTTAGTCAACGGCACGCCACAAATAGCGGCGTATGCGGTAACAGGAGCATCGGTCCGCATTCTTCGCGTTCTGCATGGCGCGCAGGAGTGGCCAGAGGGCTTGCCTGTTAGCTGAACTTCGAGCTCGATGCCTGGAGTCAACGGGCCGGCGGTTCGCGTTTTTCATCGCTTTTCCAACACGGGAAGGCTAAGAGCGGGGGCCCCTCCTGCAACCTCATGTCGCGAGGATTTTCCTCGGCCTGGCGGCCTTAAGCCACCTTCTTTTTGGACGAACGCACTGACGAACTCTCGCAACTCATGAATTACCTTATCGCGTCCGCGTTGGTTGGGCTGCTCGCTTGCCAGCAAGCTGGCGCGAACGGGAGCAATTCTTTGGCGAAGGACGCATGCAAAGATGGAGGAGCAGCGCGCTGTCGGATGCACTGGAGGGAAGGTAGCCCAGTTCACCGAGGATGACGTGATTGGATCGGAGGAGGCGGGTGGGCCATCTGCCCCGGTTGCTTGCAGGTATGACAAGATCCCGCAGGCCCGGTTAATCAAGGCAAATGCTATAAAAAGACCAGACAGTCTCGGTTCGCGGTTGAGCAAGCGCCAGGTTTTGTTCTCAAATGCAGGACCTAGTCGCGAGGTTCGGATGATCGATTGGCAGAACTACACCTCCAAGTTGGGATTGGCAGAACCCCTCGTAGGCGCAGCGATCGGCGTGGGAATGACCGCGGAAGCTGCAGAACGCGGTGGGGCAGACTTCCTGCTCGCACTGAATGCCGGCCGGTACCGCGTCATGGGTGCGCCTTCAATCGCGGCGATGTTGCCGCTCGACGGCGCCAATGAATTCACGGACCGCTTCGCCCGCCGAGAGATACTCGACCGGGTGTCGATCCCTGTTTTCTTTGGCGCCTCCGCCTTCGACCCGGCGCTGGACCTCGAGCGCTTCGTCACGCGCATCGCCGCCGCCGGTTATCACGGCATCGCTAACTTTCCGACAACTGTCCACTATGATGGCCGATTTCGCCAAGCCCTCGAAGATGCCGGCTTGGGCTATGCACGCGAGGTGGAGATGCTGCGGCTGGCGCGAAATGCCGGCCTTGCCACTTTTGGCTACGCCAAGACTCGTTACGAGATCCAGATGGTGCTGGAAGCGGAGATCGATATCTTGTGCCTGAACTTTGGCTGGAATGCCGGAGGTGTTCGCGCCGTGGCGCAAGCATTCACACTTGAAGAGGCGGCCGACCGTGCTCAGCGCGTCTTCAACGAGGTGCGCCAGGAGAGGGCGCAGATCATCTGCGTCGTTGAAGGCGGACCTATTGTCAATCCCGAGGACATGTACCGCGTCTGCCGCCGAGCCCGGGCCGATGGATATGTCGGCGGCTCCACGCTAGACCGTATGCCGCTCGAAATGTCTGTGATGCAGAAGACCTCAGCATTCAAGGCGTTTGGCTTTTTGCAGCAGGCTGATGCGGCGCAGTCGCGTGAGGTGGCCCGGGCGGCACGCCTGGCAGGCGTCACGGGACAATCGCAGACAGTAGCACGCCTCCTGGAGCAACTGGTGAGGCTCTCCGCGACTCAACTCCCGGTCTTGGTCGTTGGCGAAAAGGGCCTCGGCCGCACCACTCTCGCGCGAAGCCTCCATGCATTGGGTGGTAGGAGAGGTCCGTTAACCGTCCTCAATGCAGCTGACCGGGAGGTGCCCCAGGAGGAACTTCTCTTCGGCGCGGAGCCTGCCTTCGGACGTGTGCGGCGGCAAGGCGCGCTCGATGCTCGTGAGGGCACCGTGCTTGTGGAGAATGCGGGAGAGCTTGCCGAAAGCGCACAGCAGCATCTTCTGGCATGGCTGGAACGCGGAATGACCGAACGTGTGGGCGGCACCCGCAACTATATCCCGCAGGGCCGGCTTGTGCTGATCGTCATGCCGGAGGACATCGCCAAGAACAGGCTGAACGAAGATCTCATAGGCTTTCTGCAGCCTGGGCGCATTGATGTCGAACCCTTGCGGGAACGCCCCGAAGACATTCCGGCACATGCACGCCTTTATCTTGAGAAAGTTGGCGAGAACCGTCAGACGGGCTTGCTCGATATCTCGGCAGATGGGTACCGCGTTCTTTTTGCTCACGGGTGGAAGGAGAATCTGCGCGAGTTGCGCCGCGTTGTAGAGCATGCGGCCGTGTTGAACGGGCCCGGAATCATCGGTTCCGAGATATTGCAGAAGGTCATAGCGTCGTCCGAGGGAGTGCGCGCAACCGAGGAGCCGCTTGCGGAAAAGGATTGGATCCTGGATGCTCTGCGGCGTCACCGGTTTCGGCGTGGCGAAACTGCTACCTTCCTAGGCATCTCTCGCAAGACGCTTTACAATAAGATGCGCCGGGCGGGCCTTCTCGACTGATACATCACTCGGTGATCTCCACGATGCCGTCACTAGCGGCGATGGCTTGGTCCAATTCATGGCCGAAGCCATGCGGGCGATAAACAAGGAGCGGCACCTCCGTCTGCCCACGCAGCACCGAGATCGTGCGTACGAGCGCAATGCCGCTGTTTGCCCGCTCGCGCCAATCGGCAAGCGCCAGCCCCGGATGCAGCACCAGCATGGCGGGGTCGTCGCGCAGCACTGCTTGCGCAGTGGCGAGCGTGGTCGCGAAGGCAATCGTCTCAAAGCCGGCTTGCCGGAATGCTGCCAGAACCTGCACCTCCCGCGTCGCGCCAGTCTTGGCACTGTCGAAGGCGCGCGCTGCGTCGCCATCAATCAGTTGCACGGTAGGATAGTTGGCAATCCGCCGCACACCGGCGGCAGCCAGCGCGAGGTTGGCATCCCTCAGGCGCAGGAACGGGTCAGCCAGGAAGAGACCGGCAACTACAGCGGACGGCAACGGGGCCTGCCGAAGCGCGCCGAAGGTCGCATCATTGACGTCGGCGACCGGAAGAAGGGGTAGTAAATCTCGCATGGCAGAGGGCGAATTGGTCAGGATCGGCGAAAGGATGAATCCGTCCGCCCAAGATCGTTTCGGAGGTCGCGCGAGGATCGGCAGACGCATTTCTGGCAACGACTTACCCATTTTTACCCAAGAACCCGTGGTTTTTCTTCTCGCATGCAGTAGCACGGCTTGCAAACATGAAGGGAAGCGTGGGGTGTCGGGAGGAGCCGAACTACCCCTCAGAAACGAGAAGATGGACGTGAGCATGTCGATGTTCGCGCGGGAGGAGGTTGTCCGTGGAGTTCATGATCACGGTGACGCTGAACGGCCTGACGCTGGCCGCTCTCTATTTCATTGTCGCCAGCGGATTCTCGTTGATCTTCGGGCTCATGCGCACGGTAAACATGGCGCATGGCTCGCTATACCTGATCGGCGCCTATGTAGGCTTCTCCGTCTTCGAGCCGCTTTATGCGTCTGACGCCACCTATGATTATGCCTGGTACATCGCCCTGCTGGCAGGCGTCGCCGCGGCTGCAGTCGCCGGCATCGTCATCCAAGTGCTCTTTCTCGGTTGGATGCAGGGTCAGGAACTGCGACAGGCGCTGTTGACGATCGGCATCTCCATCATCGTCGCGGATCAACTTCTTGCTTTATACGGCGGCAATCCGTTCCAGTTCTTTGCCCCTGACATCCTCTTCGGCCCCACTGAGGTTCCCGTTGTCGGCCGATACTCAACTTTCCGACTGTTCCAGATCGGGCTGGCGGTGGCGGTCGGTGTCGGCCTCTGGCTGCTCCTCAACAAAACCCGGCTTGGCATCATGGTGCGCGCTGGCGTCGACGACCGCAGCATGCTTGCGGCCTGTGGCGTCAACGTTCCGCTGATCTCCGTTGCGGTGTTTGCGCTTGGGGCAGGTCTCGCTGGCCTGGGCGGCGTCATCGGAGCTACCGCGCAACCGGTGGCACTCGGCGTCGACGTCAAGTTTCTCCTAACTTCGCTGGTGGTGGTGATTGTCGGCGGCATGGGCTCCGTCGGCGGCACTGCCATCGGCGCCATCCTGATCGGCGTTGCCGAACAGTGGGGGCAGGCGTTGTTTCCGACCTATTCGGTCATCCTCACCTTCGCAATCATGGTCTGTGTGCTTGCCGTGCGCCCACAGGGAATCCTCGGGAGGTCCGTCTGATGGAGGTGATGACGCGCGCGCAGTGGATGTTGACGGGACTGGTATTGGCCGCGATGCTGGCGATGCCGCTCGTTTTGCCAAATTTCTGGTTGAGCGGCATTCTTGGCCGCTCTCTGGTCTACGGCATCGTGGCTCTGTCGCTGACCTTCCTTGCCAGCTATGGCGGTTTCATCTCGCTCGCGCAAACCATGGTGGCCGGCGTAGCCGGCTACACGGTTGCAGTCCTTGCGCCGACGGCCATTCCCGCCAGCGGCAGCGCCGTAAGCTACTGGATCGCTATGCCGGTCGCCGTGATTGCAGCGACCGCTGCCGGGGGACTGATCGGCCTTATCGCGGTGCGCACGCGCGACATCTACCTGCTGATGATCACGCTCGCGCTGGCGGTGGGCTTCAGCCTGTTTGCCCAGTCAAACATCGACTGGTTCAACGGCTATGAAGGCATTCGCAACGTGATCGGCCCGCAGATTTTCGGCCTGCCGTTCCGCGCCCACATCGTCTTCTACTATGTCGCGCTGACGGTAGCAACGCTGCTCTACCTCATGGTGCTTTACGTGGTGCGCACGCCCTTCGGCCTGACGCTGCAGGGCATTCGCGACAACCCGCGCCGGGTGGCGGCGCTCGGCTTCAACGTCGCCCTGCACCGCATCGCGGCGTTTGCCCTGGCCGGTTTCATCGCCGGCTGCGGCGGGGTGCTCATCACCTTCTACAATATCGGCATCACTCCTAGTTCAATAGGAATGAGCGCAACCGTCAACGTGCTGGTCATGTCGGTGATCGGCGGGCTCGGTCATCCTGTCGGCGCCTTTGTGGGCGCCATCATCTTCACGCTGATGGATACCTTTGCCGCCACCATCTACGACCGCGACCGCTTCAACACGCTGATCGGCCTGGTCTTCCTCGTGATCGTTGTTGCGTCGCCCGACGGCGTGCTCGGAATCGGCAAACGCCTCTTTAGCTGGGGAAAGCCGCAGGGCAAGGGGAGGCAAACGGCGATGTCTTAGCAGAATTGCCTGCGGAGCAAGGCTCCGACGTCGCAGGCAAGGCCGGATCGAGGTCCGGGCATAATCGGAGCCAGGCCGTGGAGGAGACGTCGGCCGTACCTCAAGAACAATTAGGGAGAAGAATATGCTCAGCAAGAGACTGGTATACACCACGGCCATCGCGCTCGCTGCCGGCGCATTGGCGACCTCAAGCGCCAGCGCGCAGGAGGACGTGATCAAGATCGGTTCGATCACCACGCTGGAGGGCCCGTTCGCGACCGGCGGCCAGGACGCCTATCGAACGATGGAAATGGCCTTTGAGGAAATCGACTACACGATCAACGGAAAGAAGATCGAGTGGATCCGAGAGTCCTCCAACGCGCAGGCGGATGTGGCGCTCGCCAGAGCGCGCAAGCTCATCGAGCAGGACGACGTCGACATCATCATCGGCCCGCTCTCGGGCGCCGAGGGCATTGCTCTGCGTGATTACTCTCGCACGCTCGAAGGCAAGACGATCGTCAACGGCTCCTCGGGCGCCGCAGACACGACCCTGCGCGACCCGTCCCCGAACTTCTTCCGCTTCAGCACGGAAGGGACGCAGTGGATGGCCGGTCTCGGCAACCATGTCTACAACGATCTCGGGATCAATCACGTCGCGCTCGTGGCGGCCGACTACGCATTTCCTTACGCGCAGGCGATGGGCTTCATGCTCGAGTACTGCAAGGCCGGCGGCGCGGTGACCAAGCTGTGGTCTCCTCTGAACACCACCGATTTCGGTTCGATCATCGCCAACATCCCCGATGACGCTGGGGCGATCCTGCTCATTCAGGGCGGCACCGACGCGCTCGCTTTCCTGACACAATATGCCGAGGCCGGCGGCAATCTTCCGATCATCGGCGGCTCGATCACAGCCGACCAGACGCTGCTGTCCGCCCGTGGGCCACACCAGCGCCTGATGGAAGGTATGTTGGCCGCCGGGCCAATCGCCGACCTGAATGACGATCCGATGTGGGTGGAGTGGGTCGCAGCCTATCGCGAGCGCTTCCCCAATGGCTTCGACTCTCCCTCCATTCACGCCTTCAATTACTATACCAATACGAAGGCAGTGCTGCTGGCGCTCGAGGAGGTCGGTGGTGACCTGTCCGACAACCAGCAGGCCTTCCAAAAAGCATTGGCTAATGTGGAGTTCAAGAACCCGATGGGCGCCAATGTCCGACTGGACGACAACCGGCAGGCCATCTCCGACATCTACCTCACCCGCATCGTCGACGATGGCGGCACCCTGCGCACCGAGGCCTTCGGCAAGACAGAGGGCGTAACCCAGACCATGGGGATGGATCAGGAGGAGTTCCTCGCCCTTGGAGCCCCCTCGCGTGACAACCCCAGCTGCCCACCGAGCAACTGAGCTCGACGGCATAGCTTGCCTTCTCCCCTGCCGCCTGGGGGAGAAGGCACGATACCAGCTACCAGGACGATCGAACGCTTCATGACGATGCATCGGGACGAGGAACACAGAAACCTGCCGGCTTCGGCATTTCCAGCCCTTGTGGTGGAGAGGGTCGAGCGCAGCTTCGGTGCGCTGAAGGCGATCAAGGACGTGTCCATCTCCATCGCACCTGGGGAACGCCGGGCGATCCTCGGCCCGAATGGCGCGGGCAAGACGACACTCTTCAACACGATCTGCGGCGACTACCCGCCGACCGCGGGTCGCATTGAGTTCGGTGGCCGGGATATCACGCGGCTGACGCCCCATCGCCGCGCACGCCTTGGCATCGGTCGCACCTATCAAAGTTCACTTCTGTTCACCGGCCTCACCGTCTTGGAGAACCTGTATCTTGCCGTGCGCGGCTCGATGCCGGTCCGGCTATCACCTTGGAAGGCGGGGCGCAACGACGCCGCGCTGATCAAAGCGCGCCGGCTCTCGGAGCAGGTACGGGTAGACACGATCGTCGAGAGGCGCATTGATGAAATTTCGCACGGGCAGCGCAGGCAGGTCGAGGTGGGCATGGCGCTGGCCTGCGACCCTCGCCTCCTGATGCTCGACGAGCCGGCGGCGGGACTTTCTGCCGCCGAACGGCCGGAACTGGTCAAGCTCATAAGAGACTTGCCGCGGGAGCTCACGCTGATCCTGATCGAGCACGACATGGACGTCGCGCTGCCCAACAGCGACATCGTGACGGTGATGAAGGACGGGCAGGTGGTGGTCGAAAATACGCCCGATAAGATCGTAGACGATCCGGTTGTTCAGTCGATCTATCTGGGAGGGGGGCACTGATGAGCGCGCGGCTGGACATCGCCGATCTCCATGTACGCTTCGACCAGGCGCACATCCTTCAGGGTGTAACGCTTGGTCTGGACGGGGCGCCGTTATCGCTGGTCGGCCGCAACGGCATGGGCAAGTCGACCTTGTGCCACGCTATCATGGGAATGGTTGCGACGCATAAAGGCCGCGTCGAGCTCAACGGCAAGAACATAACCGGTCTCGGATCGAATCAAGTGGCCCGCAGCGGGATTGCCCTCGTGCCGCAGGGCCGGCGCATGTTCCCCTCTCTTTCGGTTCACGAGCATCTCCTCCTTGTGGCACGCAGTCGTCGCCAGCCATGGACAATCGAACGGGTCTACGAGACCTTCCCCCGTCTCGCCGAGCGACGGCGCAATGGGGGCAACCAGCTTTCGGGTGGCGAACAGCAGATGCTGGCGATCTCGCGCGCGTTGTTGATGAACCCGCGCGTCGTCATCATGGATGAACCCTCGGAAGGCCTGGCGCCGGTGATCGTGGATCATCTGATTGAAACACTGCGCAAGATCGCGGCCGAAGGTATGGGCGTGCTTCTGATCGAGCAGAACATGCGCGTTGCAACGGCTGTCTCCGACAGAGTGGCGATCATGGTTACCGGGCGCATCGCCACGACCATGAGTTCGCGAGAACTGGAAGCCGATCATGACGCGCAGCGCCGTTATCTCGGCGTCAGCCACGGACATTGAACGAGGAGGGAAGGGGAATGGGCAAGGTCTACGTTATCGGCACCTGCGACACCAAGGGAGAGGAGCTCGATTTCGCCAGACGACTGATCCAGGACGCTGGCGTTGAGGCCGTGCTCGTCGATGTCGGCACGAAGGGGCAGGCCGAAAGGGCAGACGTGACCGCCCGGCAGGTGGCTGCTGCGCATCCCGCAGGCGCTGGCGCGGTTCTGGGCGGTGACGACAGAGGCGTGGCCGTTGCGGCGATGGCAGAGGCGCTCTCAAACTGGCTCGCAACCCGCGGCGATATTGGAGCAATTCTCGGCCTCGGCGGCTCTGGCAACACGGCATTAGTGACGACAGCGATGCGTACCTTGCCGATAGGGATGCCCAAGCTGATGGTCTCCACCGTCGCCTCTGGCAATGTCGCGCCTTATGTGGGGCCGAACGACATTGCTATGATGTATTCAGTCACCGACGTCGCAGGTCTCAACGCAATCAGCCGCAAGGTCTTGGCCAATGCCGCGCATGCGGTGGCCGGTATGGTAAAATGGCAGGCGCCTGCCGCCGCAGGCGACAAGCCGGGAATTGGGATTACCATGTTCGGCGTCACCACCGCCTGCGTGAACCAGGTCCGCGAGCGTCTCGAAGCAGACTATGACAGCTATGTCTTCCATGCCACCGGCACGGGCGGACAGTCTATGGAGAAGCTGGCCGAATCCGGCCTGATCGCCGGGATGATCGACATCACGATGACAGAGGTCCCCGACCTTCTCGTCGGCGGTGTCTTTCCCTGCACGGAAGATCGACTTGGCGCGGTAGCGCGCACGAAGCTGCCTTATGTCGGTTCCGTCGGTGCGGTCGACATGGTCAACTTCGGCGCGAGGGAGACCGTGCCGGACAAGTTCCAGACCCGCAACCTGTACGTCCACAACCCGCAGGTGACTCTGATGCGCACCACGCCGGAGGAGAACGCTCAGATCGGCCGCTGGATCGCCGAGCGGCTCAACCGCTGCGAAGGGCAGGTGCGCTTCCTTCTGCCGTTGGCGGGCGTTTCAGCCATCGACGCGCCCCGGATGCCTTTCTATGATCCTGCGGCGGACGAGGCACTTTTCGATGCCATCCGCTCGACCTTCATTGCCACCGCCTTCAGAAGGCTCATTGAGCTTCCCTTCAACATTAACGATTCGGCCTTCGCGGATGCAGCGGTCGCCGAGTTCCGAAAGATCGCGTCATGAATGAAGCATCTCCCCAAATGAACGCAGCCCAAGATGGGCGGCCCTCGCGCAAGCAGCTCCTGGCAAAGTTCCACGACATGGCGCGCAGGCGCGTGCCGATCATCGGCGGCGGCGCGGGCACGGGCCTGTCGGCCAAATGCGAGGAGGCCGGCGGCATTGACCTGATCGTCATCTACAATTCCGGCCGCTATCGCATGGCCGGACGCGGTTCGCTTGCCGGCGTTCTGGCCTATGGAAACGCCAACGAGATCGTGCTCGACATGGCTCGCGAGGTTCTGCCGGTCGTCAGGCACACGCCGGTTCTTGCAGGCGTCAACGGAACCGATCCCTTCGTGATCATGAACTACCATCTGGACCAGCTGAAGGCGCTGGGCTTCGCCGGGGTTCAAAATTTCCCCACAGTGGGACTGATCGATGGAGTCTTCCGACAGAATCTCGAAGAGACCGGGATGAGCTTCTCCCACGAGGTCGATATGATCCGCCTTGCGGCGCAAAAGGACATGCTGACCACGCCCTATGTCTTTTCCGCCGACGAAGCCGTGGCGATGGCACAGGCAGGCGCCGACATCCTCGTTGCCCACATGGGTCTGACGACCGGCGGGTCCATCGGCGCCGAAACCGCCCGTACGCTCGACGACTGCATCGGTGACATCGACGCTTGGGCGCAGGCCGCGCGCGAGGTGCGCGAGGACATCCTTATCCTCTGCCATGGCGGCCCGATTGCCAATCCGGAAGATGCCGAATATGTCCTGCGCAATACTTGCGCCTGCAACGGCTTCTATGGGGCCAGCTCGATGGAGCGCCTGCCGACCGAGACGGCCCTCATCGACCAGACCCGCCGGTTCAAGCAGCTATCATTCTAGGGAGAATCAAATGGGGAAGGCATATGCCAGCACCATCATCGACGCGCCGGTTGAGGCCGTGTGGGAGGTCGCGCGCGACTTCAATGGCTTGCCGAACTGGAATCCCGGCGTTGTCCACAGCGAGATCGAGGACGGTCTCGATGCCGACGTTGTCGGCTGCATCCGCTCTTTTGCGCTCGCCGACGGCACAGCGGTGCGTGAGCGTCTCCTCTCGCTGGACGATAGCCGCTACTGCTTCACCTATAATTTCGAGACGCCGGCCTTTCCGGTAAGGAACTACACGGCCGGGATGGAACTGATCCCCGAAACGAAAGAGGAGCGCACCTTCGTTCGATGGTGGGCCGAGTTTGACGAAGCGCCGGGTGACGAAGGCAAGTATGTGGAGATCATCTCCAACAATGTGTTCGCCATGGGACTGGTTGCCTTGGCCGAAAAGGTCGCCGGCTCTGCGGCACCGGTCGATGCGCAGCGCTGGCAGGGGCTGCGACCGGCTAAGGTGTTCACATCAAGCGTCATCTCCGCGCCTATCGACACCTTATGGGAAAAGATGCGCGACTTCGCGGGTATGGGCAGCTGGCACAGCGATATCACGAAGATGCACATGCTCGATGGCGCGCGTTCAGACAAGATATCAGGTGTGCGTGAGTTCCTGTTTGGTGACGGGCAGCTGTGGGAGCAGCTTACCTACCTCTCCGACACGGAGCATGCCTTTCGCTATCGCATTCTAAAGAGCCCCATGCCCTGGCTGAATTATCACGCCGGCGCGAGGCTGTATCCGGTATCGGATCGCAAGGCGACGTTCGCGGTCTGGACTGCCGACTGGACAGCGTCGCCGCTGGATGACCTGGAACTTGTTCCGAATGTCCACAACAACGTCTTCCAGAAGGCATTCGACACACTTGAGGCTGCCGCTGTGCCAGCTGAAAACCGAACTGAATGGCAACGCTTGCAAATTCCTCGGAACATATGAGGTCTCGTATATCTCCGATGACCTCGCCGGATTGCAAGCGCACATCTGTCGTTCGCTTCCCGTCCGGGGAGAAAAACCGGCGATACTGGCTGGCATGTCGATGCGAATTTCCTTCCGCCTGAGTTCAAGGACGAACCCGACCTGGGCGGGCAGTTCAGTAATGGTCGATTCAATTGGGCCAGGCGGGAGCGATCGGCACCATAGCTGGATGGCCGGAGACAGTGATCCTTGGCGGGCCAGACGGCGCTCAGAAAATCCGGCCCGAAAGTGGCCGACGCTAATTTCCGCTCCATTTGGAGGTGCGTAACTTTCTCCCGATGTTTCGCGGTGCATTCCGGAGGAGTTGCCGTATCCGCAGAACTGCCAGGAGCAGATCAGATCGCACGGCCACAGTGTCACTCCCGGCAGCCGAAGTTCCTTGCACACCGGCGTTAGCCCTTTAGGAGAGGATGAACGAGGCACGGGCCGTTGGTTCGGTTCCCTTCAACTGCAAACGGTGGCGGAAGATCGGGCTCGGCGGCGTTTCCTTTAAATCCTGGCCGGCGAAGGCGCCGCCCGTCGCGCCGGTGCTGGATGACTACCTGACCATCATAAGCGCCGGGACCGAGAGCGACCGGCTAATCGGCGGAAGCACTCCCGTCGCCGAACGTCTCGAAATCCACGAGTCGTCCATCGTTGACGGCATCGCTCGCATGCGTCCGGCGTCAGACGGCATCGAGATCGCTCCGGGCGCTACCGTCGAACTCCAACCCGGTGGAGCCACATCATGCTTCTAAAGCCGAAGGAGCGGCCTTCAGAAGGTCCACGCGGGTGGAGCAGTCGCACTGGCTCTCGCGCTTGCGCGCCCACCGGGAGAAGTTCAAGGCGACCCTGCAGTTCGGGAAGGCGGGTGCGATCGAGGTGGAGTTTGTCGTGCAGGTCAAGAACGCCGGAACCCTTGCTCAGGATCAGAGCAATCATCCCGCTCAGTAAGAAACCCGACAAGGCAATAGGCGAAAACGCCTAGAAGCGGGCCGCGTCGAATTCGGCTTCAGCCACGAGCGATGACGTGCCGCCTGCGGGCGGTGCAGGGACGCGTACTTGGAAGAGACGTGCGTAGCTTGGAGCGGAATTCGACGGAGGAGCGACGGCCCATGCCACCACAACGTCAAGGTTGCCGAAGATGCGCGACGGCCGTTGCCGCGCGCCGAGTATTGGACGATCCGGCACGAGCGCCGCGGGCATCTTGAATACCATCGGGGGCCGATCTTCGGACTCTGTCAGGCCTGCCAAGCTTGTCGTAGGTTCCAGCGCCGCCGTTTCGGCCGGACCCGACGCCACATCCTCGGCTGGCCGAAGGCTCGGGACCGGCACTGTCAGCGATGCAAGGTCGACGAATGCCGTTGTGTCGGGTGACTCCGCTTGAGAGCTTGTCTGTTGATCCAGTGCTTCCATAGCACGCCTCTTCGGCGTTGGAAGCAGGGCGGTCAGAACTCCGCCGGGCGAGCTCGACGCCTTGCTACGCCCACCTGCGGTCGAGGCGATCTGGATCGACCGGGGGCCGACGCGGCGCTTGTAGTCGGCGACCGCCTGCTCGTATCCCGGCAGCGGCTTGCCGTTCGACGGCAGGTGCATTGTCTTGCCATTCGGGAAAACCTTCGCAAGCTCCTGGCGCGACATGCGAGGCCACGCCCGTACATTTCCCACATCCAGATGTACGAATGGCGAACCCGAAGTCGGGTAGTATCCGACGCCGCCGACCTGCGCCTGCATGGCCAGAGCGCGCAGTGTCGCGAGCTTGACGCCCGGGATGTAGAAGTCCATCGCCTTGCCGAGCGTGTGCTGGCTGTTCTTTGCGACGCCCGAGCTGCGCGAGCGGCCTCTCAACATCTTGTTCGTGGCCGGAGAACGATAGGCAGAAACAATGTGTATGTAGTCCTTCGCGCCGCTCCGGCCGTAGACCTCCCAGACAAGGTCGAGCAGGCGGGGGTCCATCTTGGCGGTTTCGTTATTCCGCCAGTCGCGCAGGAAGCGGTTGATCTGGGAAAGACCCTTCGGATCGAACCTGCCGTCCCGCTTGTAGGTTATGGTCGCCCGTTCTCCGGTATGAGTGAAGAAGAGCTTCAACGAACGATCCGCTTCGGCAGCCGCGGCGCTCGTCCATCCAGCAATTGCAGATGCTGCGACCACGGCCGCCAACGCGGCTCGCCGGACCCGGCCGGCCAGATCCTGACGGAACTCGGATAGGACTTGACCAACGCCACCAAGGAACAACTCGTACACTAGATACTCCGACACGCGAGGAACTCGTCCAGAAGCTGAGCGACGGAGCGAGAAGGCCGCGTCCATCGTCCCCAGTAAGCCAGATCATGGTCAACGAAACGCTAATATTGACGCTCACAAGCGTTTTGATGACATCGGCACGTGGTTCCTCTTGGCGGAGCAGCCCTAAAGATCGCCTGCGGGATCCGGCACCTCTTCGTAGCCTCGGATGGAGGCTTACGGGTCCATTAGTCGTGATCGGTTACGCAGGGGTCATGGTTGGCAAGGGCGCGAATGACATAGCAGTCCCGCACCTGGTTGGAATGGCAGTGTGTCGAAATCCGCTCCAGTTCCACTTCCAACTTCTTCAGCCGTGCGATCTTTTCGCGGACGGTGGCTAGCTGCTCGGTCGCGATACGGTCGGCCTCCGCACAAGGTTTCTCCGGATGTTCGCTGAGATTGATGAGTTCTCGGATCGCCTCAATGGCAAACCCGAGTTCCCGTGCATGCTTGATGAAGGACAGCCTGTCACGCTCTGTCTTCGAGTAGCGGCGCTGGTTGCCTTCCGACCGCTTCGAATGGGACAGCAGGCCCATCTGCTCATAATAGCGGATCGTCGGAATCTTTACGCCGGTAGTCTTGGACAGCTCTCCGATCGTCAGTATCAATCCTCCAATGCCCGCGGCCGCAGCCGACGGCGTCTATCTGATTGAAGCTAAATCCTTGCGGCCAAGTCGGACACAGCACAAGATGTCGATTGGAGGATTCTACACGGCAAAAAGGTCGAAGAGCTAAAGCGCCAGATCAAGCAACTCCTGAGCGAGCGCTACCAGATCAGTCACCCGACATTAGAGATCGAGTTCGCGGCCAACGGGGATCACGACCGGGATGTTGTCCGCAAAGGCGAATAAAGGAGCTTCCGTGGCGCGTGGGATTTCATGGCGCATGGACGTCGAGTATTCACTTGAACGCCGTGACTTTCTCTGTTTCGTCTAGGGCGGATGCCTCTGCGATGGGTTGGTCAACTACCTTATCCAGGTGCTCTGGCGAAATGTTCCGTTGGCCTCCTTCCCCGTGTCCAACTCCTCCGCTGCCTATAATGGCAGGCGATACGGTTGCCGGTACTTTTTCCGATCGTGAGCGTCACTCAGCCATTTAGGATCTGCTCGTTGGTGAGGCCCCTGTTGGATTCAATCCAACCGAGCCATTCAACGATCAGTTTGCAGTTTTTGGCTGATAGATTGTCAGCATGGTTAGCAGGTCGCCGCCCTCAGCAAAGAAGAACCGGAATGGAGTTCCGTTCATAGGGGCAGGCACAGAGGCCGAGCGCTGTGCAGCTATCAGGCTGCAACCCGGTTCAGTGCAAGCCTTCCATTCGTGGTCAGATCACCTGTCGCTTCTTCCACTCCCGGTAGGGGCGAAGCAACTGGCCGGCGTAGCGTCGCTCTATTTCACTTTCCGTCAACACGATCCGAGCAAAAACAGGGCTGTTTATTTGTTCGGCGCCGGGCTCTTCGCTCAGGTTCTCCAGTTCCCGCATCGTCGAAAACAGTTCGTCCTCCGTCATGGAAGCCAGCGCTGAAGCGAACTCTTTTTCCGTCCTCGTCATAAGGTTGGCCATTGTCTCCCCCATTGCCAGCGATCTCCTTCGTATATGGATGGGCTGTAGATGACGACCATAGGAGAGCTCGGAGACGAAGCGCCTTCATCAGCGATGCTGGCGCTGTTCCGGTTGCCCACCGCAGCTTTCCTTACTAGGGAACGATCCGCACCGGAACAGCCTTCGCCGCAGGCGTCTTTGACAGCTTCTCGTGGTGGGAGAGCGGGACCAGCGGATTTAGCTCAGGATAGTAGCCGGCAACGCAGCCATCCGGGAGCTGGAAGGGCAGGACCTTGAGACCACCCACCTTCCGCTCGCGGCCATCGTCGACGTCCGTTTGCAGACCAACGACCTGCCCCTCCTCCAGGCCAAGCTTTTCCATTTCCTTCGGGTTGATGAGCAAGACATTGCGCGTCCCTTCGACACCGCGCATCCGATCGCTGTAGCCGTAGATCGTGGTGTTGAACTGGTCGTTGCTGCGTAAGGTGATCAGGCGGTAACGCCCTTCCTGATCTTCGAAGCCGGCCGCCGATAGCGCTTCCGGGACGGTGAACTCTGCTTTTCCGCTCTCCGTCTTCCAGATCCGCTCACGGGCGCTGTTGCCCCGGTAGAAGCCGCCCGGCGTAAACATGCGCTTGTTGAAGTCATGGAACTTGTCCGGATAGGTCTCTTCGATCAGGTCCCGAACCTTCGAATAGTCGCCTTGCCACTCATCCCACTCGACCTTTGGATTGGCCGGCAAGGTTGCTTTGGCCAAGCCGGCCACGATGGCAAGCTCCGACAGGAGATGCTCGCTTGCCGGACTATGCTTTCCGACAGAGCCGTGAATGCAGCTCAAGCTGTCTTCCATCGTGACGGTCTGCGGGCCGCTGGCCTGCAGGTCCTGCTCGCTGCGGCCGAGGCAGGGCAGCAGGTAAGCAACTTCACCGTTGATGAGATGGCTGCGATTGAGCTTGGTCGCGATCTGCACAGTGAGCCGCATCTTCGTCCAGGCCTCTTCCATCACGTCATGGTCAGGAATGGCGCGGACGAAGTTGCCTCCAAGGCCGACGAATGCACGGACGTTGCCGTTTAGCATGCCTTCGCAGGCTTCGACGGTGTTCATGCCCTTTTCACGAGGAGGCTCGAAGTCGAACATCGAGGCGAGCTTGTCGAGAGGGACGAGCTCCGGCTTTTCGGAAATGCCCACCGTCCGTTGTCCCTGCACGTTGGAGTGGCCGCGAACGGGAGAGATTCCGGTGCCATCACGTCCTATGTTGCCCTTCAACAGCAGGAGGTTGACGAGCATTGCGATGCTATCGAAACCCCCGACCTGCTGCGTGAGGCCCATACCGTAGATTCCGATCACCCGCTCCGCATCGACGTAAACCTGGCCAGCGTCCTCCAGCGCGGCACGAGCGAGGCCGGACTCACGTTCGATTTGCTCCCAACTGGTGTCCCTGACTTTCTGTTCGAATGAATTGAAGCCGTTAGTGTGCTGGGCAATGAAATCACGGTCGATGACAGCACGCCCCTCCATTTTTGCTTCGTCGTCCTTTGCGAAGACGTGCTTGCACATGCCCATGAGTGCTGCAATGTCGCCGCCAGCCTTGACCTGGTGGTATTGGCAGGAGATTTGGGTCTCCTTGCCCGTCAGCATCTCGGTTGGGCTCTGTGGGTTGATCATCGTCTCCAGGCCCTTCTCGCGAACTGGATTGAAGGTGACGATCTTGCACCCGCGCTTGACCGCCGCCTGCAGCGGATGAAGGAAGCGCGGGCTGTTGGAGCCCGTGTTCTGGCCGAAGAAGAAGATTGCATCACAGGTGGAAAAGTCCTGGAAGATGGATGTGCCGACGGAGGCGCCGATCACCTTCTTCAGCCCGACCGGGGTCGTCTCGTGGCACATGTTCGAGCTATCGGGCAGGTTGTTGCTGCCATACAGCCGGGCAAAGAGTGCATAGAGATAGGACGTTTCAAGACTGGCGCGGCCAGACGTATAGAGGATCACGGACCTCGGATCGAGGCTTTTCAGCTCCTGACCGATCGCTGTGAACGCTTCGTCCCAGGAGCAGGGAACGTAGCGATCGCTTTCGCGATCATACCACATCGGGTGCGTCAGCCGACCTTCCTGCTCCAGATCATGGTCCTTCCATTGCCGCAGCTCAGAGACGGTGTGTTTGGCAAAGAAGTCAGGAGTGCACCTGCGCGTTGTCAGTTCCCACAGCGTTGCCTTGGCCCCATTCTCGCAAAACTCCAGGGGGTGATAATCAGCCGGCTTTGTCCAGGCGCAGGAAACGCACATGAAACCACCTGGCTTGTTTTGCCGGCGGAGCGTTTCCGCAACGGCCGGGGAGCTAAGCTCCTTGGCAAAGATCCGAGAGATACCCCTAACCGAGCCCCAGCCGCCTGCCGGCCCATTATAGTGTACGGTTTCATCTTTCGACATGAAGTCCCCCATATGTTCAGGTTGGCTTGAGCGCAGGAAACGATCAGCGAACCGGCGGGTGAGGTGGAAGTTCCATCGATAGCTGCAACTGCGGCTTCCTTGTCATCATGCAGGAAGCCAGCCGGCTTGGTAGCGAAATGACCAACGACGAAAGTCGTTTTTCGACCCTTCGGGGAACCACGCATCAACGCTGTAGTTCAGCATAGGTACCTCACGTCTCCAGCGTCAAAGGAATAGGAGAACTTCATGCATGTCCGAGAAATGATTTCGACCCATCCGCATGTTAAAGGCGACACTGCTGATGCACTGCTGAAGTGCATCGAATTATGTTATGCCTGTGCCCAGACTTGCACTAGCTGCGCAGATGCATGTCTCGGCGAGGATGCCGTCGCTCAACTCACACAGTGCATCAGACGCAATCTCGACTGTGCGGACATCTGCATTGCCACCGGGTCTATGGCTTCCCGTCGCACAGGCAGCAATATCGATGTCTTGCGCGCAACGATTACGGCTTGCGCAGAAGCCTGCCGTATCTGCGGCCAAGAATGCGAGAAGCACGCAGAGATGCATGAACATTGCCGCATCTGCGCCGAAGCCTGCCGGGCTTGTGAAGAGGCTTGCAAGGCAGCGCTTCCACAGGTCCACTGATGGGTCGACGTCAGAGGCTATGCCGCGAGAGATACCCTCTGTTGACGCATGAGGGGGCCCGTGTGCGAAAACCTGAGGGCCGTAGGGATTGGGGCCGGCGAGGCCGCTTAGAAGAAGATTGCGGCCGAGTCAGCGTCAATGGTCGGCTCGTCTTCGACAACAACGTCGCACCCGACTTGCTGCCTTGGCCCTTGCGCTCCATTCGCCATCGGCTGCTCGACGCGTCGAAGCGGCTGTTCCTCCGCTCCGCATTTTGCTGAGAAGAGTCTGAGGAGGCTCAGACAGTTTATCCTCCTTGCCGCGGTCTCGCGGAGATCCGGTAATGGATGCCGTGATCCACGCCCCTCAGCGGGGCACGATCCATGGCGGGGCGGTTGCTAAGTCTGATGTCGGGAAGGAAATCTCTTCGACGTCCCCGGCGTAGTGGCGTGCACATCAAGCTGCCTGCCGATCTTGCGAAATCAGCACTTCTAGTTCTTCAGCGCCCATCGGTTTGCCGACCAGATAACCCTGCAACTGATCGCAGCCGGCCACGCCAAGCGCCTTGGCCTGCCTCTCCGTCTCTATACCTTCAGCGGTGACGGGAATGTTGAGCGCAGCTGCCAGTGCGATCGTGGCGCTGAGGACGCCTGAACCTCTTCCCGGATCATCCACGCCCCATACCAGTGAACGGTCGAGCTTCATCCTATCAAAACCGAACTGCCGCAGGGCACCGATGCTGGCAAAACCGCAGCCGAAATCATCGAGCGCAAATTGGATGCCCAAGGATTTTAGAGCGTTGATTGCCCGCCGTGCCTGATCCGGATTTGAAATTAGAACGCCTTCGGTAATCTCCAGCGTTAGCCGGCGCGGGTCAAACCTCTCCTTCTCCAGGAGAGCAGCCACCTCCTCGACGAAATTGGGATTGCACAGCTGGATCGGAGATATGTTCACTGAAAGAGCCAGCTTGTCCCATCGGCCGGCCGCCTGGATCGACGACACGAGGATCTTCATTCCCAGCTCGTCGATGAGGCCAGAACGCTCCGCGAGGGGGATGAAGACATCCGGTGCGACCCAGCCCGCCTCCGTTCGCCACCTTGCCAAAGCTTCAACGCCACAAATCTTTTGTGTTGCGGCCGAAATGAGCGGCTGGAATACTGGCTTTATCGCGTCGCGGGCAATCGCCTGCCGCAATTGCCCTTCCAGGCTCGCAATCTGTTCCCGTTCGGCATCCAACTCTGGCGTATAGGCATAGGAGCGCCCTCTACCTGTTTCTTTAGCTTTGTAGAGAGCCATATCGGCTCGTCTCATGAGCTCAAGTGGATCGAGCCTCGAGGCCTGAGAGGCATGGCCCACGCTGCCGCCGATTTCGATTGTCCGCCCACCGATCGTGAAAGGCTTGGCGAGACAAGCGACGATCTCAGCGCTGAATTCTCTCGGAGCAGAGGGACCTATCTGCAGCAAGGCGAACTCATCTCCGCCGAAACGGGCTGCGTAGGCCGCCTCAGGATGGACGTCCTGCAGCCGCCGCGAGACCATCTGCAACAGCTCGTCCCCGACTGCGTGTCCCCACGCGTCGTTGACGGCCTTGAACCCATCAAGGTCAATCAGATGCAGGGTCACGCTTTCATCCGGTTCCCGACCTGCACACGCTGGCGCGGCGAGAATTTCAAGCAAACCGCTTCTGTTTAGAAGCCCCGTCAGGCCGTCGTGCGTCGCCTGGTAATGAGCATCATCTGCCATGGACCGAAGCACGGCTGCCTCTTTCCGACTGCCCACCAGGATCAATATCAGGAAGGCGAACAACAGGGCGGCAGCAGCAAGGACGTAGGGCTGGATCTGCGCATAGACTGCTGAGCCGGGCTTATGGCTGGGCCACGCAAGATGGGCGATAGGCTGACCATCCGATCCTGGCAGAGGAACGCTCAACAGATGCTGTGGTGAAAGGCGATCGCGGCTCAGACGCAGGCCTGTCAGTTGGTACTCGGATGCGATCTGTTCAACCACATCGTCCGACAGCACCTTGGAGAAGCTGAGAACACTGAACGAGCTGTCTGCGCTGGATGCGGAATAGGGCTGGATTGAGCCAGAGCCAATCAGCGCGATGTCATCACCGGCTGCGACGAAAGAGA
>DASYHX010000567.1:0-6211 GCA_035998065.1 Pseudorhizobium sp. | reverse complement strand
GTATCGAGCAAGGCCGCGCGTTCAGCCAGATACTCCTTCGAAAGCAGGCCCTCGATCGGTACGGGTACGAAGTCGGTGTCGGCGAGGTAGCGCTCGCGATCGGCGAAGGCGAGCCGCTGTGCATCGCCTATCAGCCGCCAGCTCTCCGGGTTCTGCGGCCCGAGGCCACGCAGGTCGAAGTTCTCCAGTACGCCCAGTATTTGCCCTACGGCGACACCGCCCGAGGAGGGCGGTCCCATGCCGCAGATGTCGAACGCTCTGTAAGTGATGCAGACCGTCTCACGCTCCTTAATGCGGTAGTTCGCGAGGTCCTCCAGTGACAGGACGCCCGGATTGCCCGTCGCTTCGCGTACCGTGTTCACGATGGCTTCTGCGATCGCCCCCTCGTAGAAGGCATCGGCTCCCTCGGTCGCAATCGCTTGCAACGTCTCGGCATAAGCCTCGTTCTTGAGCAGATTGCCCTCCGTCAGCGGTGCACCCGCCTCGTCGAAGAAGTAGCTCGTGGTGCTCTCGTCGGTCTTCAGCTTGTCGCCTTCTGCCGCAACGAGCGACGCCAGGCGGGGGGAAACCTCGAAGCCATCGGAAGCCAGCTTGATGGCAGGGTCCAGCAGGCCGGACCACTCGGACCTGCCGAGCCGGGAATGAACCTCGTGCATCAGCTTCACGGTGCCAGGTGTGCCGACGGACCGCCCCCCGACGACCGCGTCCATGAATTTCAGCGGCTGTCCCTGATCGTCCAGGAAGAGCTTCGGTGTCGCCTCCGTCGGCGCCGTCTCTCGCCCGTCGAAAGTGGTGATCTTGCCGGAGGATGCGTCATAGTAGACGAGGAAGGCGCCGCCGCCGAGGCCGGAGCTCTGTGGCTCGACGAGACCGAGCACCGTCTGCACGGCCACCATGGCGTCGATAGCGTTACCGCCCTTGGCGAGCACGGTTTGTCCCGCCTGCGCCGAGAGCGGATTGGCGGCAGCGACCATGAACCGCTCGGCCTCCACCCGTTGGGCCGTGGCGGTTCGAGTAGCTCTCTCTGGCGCAAGACTGTCGGATGGCTGCTGGGCAGAAAGCAGATCTGCCATAAGAAGAAGGCTTAAAACGGTTCCTGCTAGGCGCATCGATCTCATTTCGCGCTCCCCGTTTGCCGTCGATATTAGTCGACCTCGTTCCGCTTACACTGAAGCATGTGGCGCGGAAGCTTGTCGTGGCAAGAGGCGCCGCGCCATCAGGACTGGCCAACTACGCTTAGTCGCCGGAGGGTTGCAACCTGCTCGCTGGTCTGGATCTCAAGCGCCATCTCCTGCCTTGTGAGCGCTGCTGCTGACGGAATAATCGTTGGTGCGCCCCCATGATCTACCGCCGTGCAGTTTCTTCCAGCCGCTTTTGCTGTATAAAGCGCGCGGTCCGCGGCGTTGAGAAGGCGGTCGAGGTCGGCCTCCGACGCCGGCTGCAGCGCGATGCCGATGCTAACTGTAACGCCGAATTTATGTTCTGCAGCCGAGAGCGTCTGCAGCGCAAGCGTCATGCGCAGGCCCTCGGCGATGCTCGCTGCTTCTACCATGTCGGTGACGCGCAGGACGCTTGCAAACTCTTCGCCGCCCATACGGCCAAACGCGCCGCGCGGAGCAAGTGAGACGGATGCCAAACGCGAAAAGGCCACGAGGACGCCGTCGCCTGCTTGGTGGCCGTAGCGGTCGTTGATGTGCTTGAAATTGTCGATGTCGAAGTGCAGCAGCGCGATGAGGGGCTTCTCCGGCATAATTGCAGACCGGCGCGTGTGAAATTCATCGATCAGACCGCGGCGGTTGAGGATCCCCGTCAGCGGGTCGGTTGAAGCAAGCGCCTTTAGCCGTTCTTCGGAGCGCTCCGTCATCATTTGTGCACCGGTAAGAACCGCAGCGACGAAGCAGAAGGCGCCCGGCAGCAGCACGAGGCCAGGTGAAGGCATGGTCGAGAAGGAGGTTGCAACGGAGATTGCAGCCATGGCCGCGTTGGTGAGACTTGCGACAATGTGGATCCCGAGGACCCCGGCAAGCAGCCGTCGTGCCAAGGTGCGTCCGCTCCGGGCTCGCAGAACGATGGCGATGAACATCGCGAAACCGACGCTGGCGGCGACGTTATAGAGGATGACTCTGGCACTAAAGTCCTCGCGGATGAAGGGGAGTAGCATTCCGCCAACCCAAAGCAGGGCCGGGATGCCGATGGAGGGATCGATCCGTTCTCCATCGAATTGCTGCATGCCGCCGATCAGCAATCCGATCGACGCGAGCAGCATCGTGTTGGCGATCTCGACCGACAGGAATGTAGCGATTTCCCCTCGCAGGCCCACCAGCAGCAATCCGGTGGCGAGGAGGGCGAAAGCGGCGCTCCAGCTCAGTTTGAACATCTGGCTGCGGTCACGCATCCACCATATGAAGAGAAGGAGGCTTAGCGTGGTCGCCTGCGCTGCCCAGATCACCAGACCAGTCAAGATGTCCATCTTCAAGTTTCCTTCAGCCTCTGCGCCGCCACCTTTAGCCATCACTGCTTAAGGACGTGTTGCCGTAGCGGCCGCTTTGGCTGCGCTCCGCGTTCAGATCTGGTTCACCAAATACCGGGAGAAAGCTGTGGTGAGGGGCGTTCGAGCGGTCGCGCAGGCGACACGCGGCGGCAGGCTTGGTTAGAAGCGATACAGCCGCGGCAGTTAAGGATAACGCCGCCGCCGTCTTGAAGTGCCGGGTGTTGACACTCTATGTAGGGGTTGACCTATTCCATCTGATTCTGGGGCCTTCGGCTTCGGAAAAGCGTGACAAAGGACTGACATGAGAAATCCCGTCGATACTGCCATGGCTCTGGTGCCGATGGTCGTTGAGCAGACCAATCGCGGTGAGCGGTCGTACGACATTTATTCGCGCCTCCTGAAGGAGCGCATCATCTTCCTGACGGGGCCGGTCGAAGATCACATGGCGTCCCTTGTCTGCGCGCAGCTTCTCTTCCTGGAGGCGGAGAACCCGAAGAAAGAGATCGCGCTCTACATTAACTCGCCTGGTGGCGTGGTGACGGCTGGCATGGCCATCTACGATACCATGCAATTCATTAGACCGGCGGTTTCCACGCTCTGCATCGGCCAGGCCGCCTCCATGGGATCGCTGCTGCTGGCTGCAGGCGAGAAAGGCATGCGGTTCGCGACGCCGAACTCGCGGATCATGGTGCATCAGCCCTCCGGCGGCTTTCAGGGGCAAGCTTCCGATATCGAGCGTCACGCTCGCGACATATTGAAGATGAAGAGACGCCTGAACGAAGTCTATGAGAAGCATACCGGGCGTACGTACGAGGAAGTTGAGAAGACCCTCGATCGCGACCACTTCATGGACGCGGACGAGGCTCGGGAGTGGGGCGTGATCGACAAGATCCTGACGTCGCGCCAGGAACTTGAGGGCAACTCAACGAATTAAGGTGGTGCCGGGTTCTCTTCACTGTCACCCTGATGTTACAGAGACAGGGGTTTGACGCGAATGAGAAACCGGTATTAGTACTTGTTAATGCTGTGTAGAAACTTTGCTGCATAGCATCTGTCTGTGAGGGTTTCGTTGCCGCCGATCAGGAGAAGCGTCCGGAACGGTATAGTGCCCCAGGCAAGGCCGGCTCGTCATTCCGGATGGTTCCGGTGCCGGCGAATGAGTGGACCGCGCCCGGCGACGGGAGAGCGGAGTGCTGGAAGGAAAGTGATATGAGCAAAGTCAGCGGCAGCAACGGCGGCGACTCCAAGAATACCCTTTATTGTTCGTTCTGCGGCAAGAGCCAGCACGAAGTCCGCAAACTGATTGCCGGGCCGACAGTATTCATCTGCGATGAATGCGTTGAACTCTGCATGGACATCATCCGCGAAGAGAACAAGTCCTCGATGGTGAAGTCGCGCGACGGCGTGCCGACCCCCCAAGACATCATCAAGGTTCTCGACGAATACGTCATCGGCCAGCAGCAGGCCAAGCGCATCCTTTCGGTTGCCGTGCACAACCACTACAAGCGGCTGGCACACGCATCCAAGGGCGGCGACGTTGAGCTGGCGAAGTCGAACATCATGTTGGTCGGGCCGACCGGTTGCGGCAAGACCTATCTTGCGCAGACATTGGCCCGCATTATCGATGTTCCCTTCACGATGGCCGATGCCACGACGCTCACCGAAGCCGGTTACGTTGGTGAAGATGTCGAAAACATCATCCTGAAGCTCCTGCAGGCGGCGGACTACAACGTTGAGCGTGCGCAGCGCGGCATCGTTTATATCGACGAAGTCGACAAGATCTCGCGCAAGTCTGATAACCCTTCGATCACCCGCGACGTGTCGGGCGAAGGCGTGCAGCAGGCGCTTCTGAAGATCATGGAAGGTACCGTGGCTTCCGTGCCGCCGCAGGGCGGTCGCAAGCATCCGCAGCAGGAGTTCCTGCAGGTGGACACGACCAATATCCTGTTCATCTGCGGTGGCGCATTCGCCGGACTCGACAAGATCATCTCCGCTCGCGGCGAAAAGACATCGATTGGCTTCGGCGCTACGGTCAAGGCTGAAGACGATCGCCGAGTCGGCGAGGTCTTGCGCGAACTGGAGCCGGAAGACCTGGTCAAGTTCGGCCTCATCCCGGAATTCATCGGCCGTCTGCCAGTTCTGGCGACGCTGGAAGACCTCGATGAAGACGCGCTGATCCAGATCCTTTCGGAGCCGAAGAACGCATTGGTCAAGCAGTACCAGCGCTTGTTCGAGATGGAAGACGTGGAACTGACCTTCCACGAGGACGCACTTCGCGGGATTGCACGCAAGGCGATCACACGCAAGACGGGTGCCCGTGGTCTGCGCTCAATCATGGAGAAGATCCTGCTCGACACGATGTTCGAGCTCCCGGCGCTGGAGGGTGTGCGCGAGGTGGTGATTTCGGACGACGTCGTGAACGGCAGTGCCCGTCCGCTCTACATCTATGCGGATCGCCAGGAAGAAAAAACGAACGTCTCTGCCTGACGTGAAGCAGATGTGTTCAGCAAAAGAGGCCCTCGGGCCTCTTTTTTGCGTTTTGGAGTGACTTTGGTCGAGTCAACGTCGCCAGACGTGCATGTTGTGCTTCGCGCAAGGCTGGTATGAGGATATGGATAAGGTTTAGGATTCGGCGAAGCAAGGTCCGGCCGGACGCCGCGGTCAAGCCCAGTCTTCCGTGTCTCGCGTACTCGCGTTTTGGTCTCCAAACAGGTGCCGCACCACCGGGACGGCACGGCTTGAAAGGCTTGAAATCATCACTGTCACACTCCACTTGGGGATCAAGTGGATACCCCGGCAGCTTAGCCTGGGACGGGTCCCGGAAACGGGATTATGAAAGGAAGAAGAATGACGAATTCAACGTCTGACGCAGTTGGCGAAACCTTCCCGGTGCTGCCCCTGCGTGACATTGTGGTCTTCCCACATATGATTGTGCCCCTGTTCGTTGGACGCGAGAAGTCCATTCGTGCGCTGGAAGAGGTTATGGGGTCGGACAAGCAGATCATGCTGGTCACCCAGATCAATGCCGGCGACGATGATCCCGAGCCTTCGGCGATCTACAAGGTGGGCACGGTGGCGAATGTCCTGCAACTGCTGAAACTGCCCGATGGCACCGTCAAAGTTCTCGTGGAAGGGCGCGCCCGCGCAAAGGTCTCGGAATACACCGACCGTGAAGAATTCTATGAGGCCCAGGCATCGGTGCTGGATGAGCCGGATGAAGATGTCGTTGAGGTCGAAGCTCTGTCGCGCTCGGTGGTTTCCGAGTTCGAGAACTACGTGAAGCTCAACAAGAAGATTTCTCCCGAAGTCGTTGGCGCCGCAAGCCAGATCGAGGATTATTCCAAGCTGGCCGACACGGTTGCGTCGCACCTGTCTATCAAGATCACCGAGAAGCAGGAGATGCTGGAAACGGTGAGCGTGAAGGGCCGCTTGGAAAAGGCGCTCGGCTTCATGGAAGGCGAGATCTCCGTCCTGCAGGTGGAGAAGCGCATCCGTTCGCGCGTCAAGCGCCAGATGGAGAAGACCCAGCGCGAGTATTACCTCAACGAACAGATGAAGGCGATCCAGAAGGAACTCGGCGACGGCGAGGATGGCCGTGACGAGATGGCCGAACTGGAAGAGCGCATCTCCAAGACGAAGCTGTCCAAGGAGGCCCGCGAAAAGGCGGATGCCGAAATGAAGAAGCTTCGCCAGATGAGCCCGATGTCGGCGGAAGCGACC
>DASYHX010000565.1:0-5475 GCA_035998065.1 Pseudorhizobium sp. | reverse complement strand
TAAGGACACTGCAGCTCGACACGTCTTCGCTGGCGTCGGTCAGAGAGGCGGCAGCAGGGTTTCGGCAAATTCTGGCGAGCGGAGAGGTGGACACCCTCCAGGCCATCCTGTGCAATGCGGGCGGACGTGGCTTTGGACCTATTTTGCATGGCCCTGAGGGATATGAGGCGACGTTCACCGGCAACTATTTGGGTCACTTCCTGCTGGTCCAACTGCTGGTCGACTGTTTGGCAGATGACGGTCGCATCATTTTCACCGCGAGCGGGACACATGATGCTGACACCCGTGACGGCAGAGCCGTGGGGCCAGCGGTGGAACCCGATGCCAGAAAACTCGCGGATGTCGGGGTGGATGGCAGCAAACCGCTCTCGTCGGGCGTGCGCTACGCCACCGCCAAGCTGTGCGTCATTCTGTCCGCCTACGAGTTGCACCGTCGCCTGCGACGGAATGGCAGCGCTATCGCCTCGATCGCCTTTGATCCCGGCTCCGTATCGGGCACATCGTTCCTTCGCGGCGCGCCGCCCCCCCTGCGGTTCATCGCGCAGACCGCTTTCGCCAAGCAGCTGATGAAGCGTGCCGGCATCACGGTGGGAAGCCTCGACGTATCGGGAGCGTCCCTCGCCAGACTGGCGTTCGACCCGGCCTATGCCGACGGATCTGGCAAATACTTCCAAGTCAACGACGGATCGTTGAAGGAGAAGCGTTCCGCCACGATTTCATATGACGAAGCCCGCGCAGCCAAGCTGTGGGGTCAGTCCAAGCAGCTAGTCGGTCTGACGACGAAAGAGGAACCTTCTTTGCTGAAGCATACTGGGTCTTGATTGCACTTCCACGGGCCCCACACCCTTCGGTGCGGCATTACCATGCTGGGGCGTTGCGCTGCGGTCTGTCAGCTTTCGCCCATAGGATCATATAATAAGTCAGTCAGCTCCCGACATCCATTTCTGCCGTTCGGCCTCACGCTTTAGAGGCCAGAAAGCCGCCATTGTTCAGGTTCGCGGCATTCCTTAGCTTTTGTGCTTGTATTCGCACAAACTAATGATATTAGGATTGATCCTAATGGAAGTTGGTTTGGAGTTTCCGTGCCTAGAGCCGGCTTGAGCAAAGACAAGATCATCGCCGCGGCGGGTAACCTCGCGGATGACGAGGGCTTCGACAGCCTGACACTGGCGGCAGTCGCCCGGCTGTTCAACGTCCGGCTCCCCAGTCTCTATGGACACGTGGCAAGTGTACACGAGCTCAAAAAGGGCGTTGCCCTTCTGGCGCTCCACTCTCTGGCCGAAAAAACAGAAGAGGCCGTAGCGGGCCGCGCGGGCAAGGATGCCCTGATTGCCTTGGTCAACACGCATCGCGACTTTGCGCGGCAGCACCCCGGCCTTTTTCAGGCCTCCCGCTATCCACTCGATGGGCAAAGCGCGGCACTTAGCGGCGGGGCGCGACTAGCCCGTGTCAATCACGCGATGCTGCGCGGATACGCATTGGGGGAAGAGGACCGCGTGCACGCCACCCGGTTGATCGGCTCATTCGTCTTGGGCTTTTCCCTTTTGGAACTGGCCGGGAGCTTCAGCCACAGCAACCCGGATTCCGAACTTTCCTGGAAACGCGATGTCGAGGGCCTTGATGCCCTGTTCCAGAGCTGGGCCAAAGAAAAACACAGCTGAAAGCATTTGAGAGATGACAACTTGCGATCTCACCACCTCGACGCGAATCGAGCCTTCCTTGCTGCGCGGCTTCGTTCAGCTTGAACGAACCGAGTTTGGGTTGCTCCCTCACCGGCTTCCTGCCAGCGCCCGCGCGCAGTGCTCCGACCCACAGCTGGCAATGGCTGAGGCCGAACCATCAGGTGTCCGGCTAGTCTTTGGCACCGCAGCGACCACCATCGAACTCGACGTCATGACTGTACGGCGGCAGATTGTGGGCGTTCCGCCCCGGCCTGTGGGTGTCTATGACCTGTGTATTGATGGTCACCTTCACCGCCAACAATCAGTTGAGGATGCAACCATCCTGCGCCTCGACATGGCTTCGGGAACCACGGTTCGGGAACCGGCGGGTGTCCAGACCCTACGGTTCGACGATTTGCCGAGCACAGAAAAACGAGTCGAAATCTGGCTGCCGCATAACGAGGTCACCGAGCTCGGGGGCTTGAGAGCAAATGCCCCCATCGTCCCGTCGACGGACAAGGCCAGGCCCGTCTGGGTTCACCACGGCAGCTCGATCAGCCATGGCTCGAACGCTGCCTCGCCCACCGGAATCTGGCCGGCGATCGCCTCGTCCCTGGCAGGCCTCGATCTGATGAACATGGGGTTTGGGGGTAATGCCCTTCTCGATCCCTTCACGGCCCGGGCCATGCGAGATCAGCAGGCCGACATCATCAGCGTCAAGATCGGCATCAACCTTGTGAACGCCGACCTGATGCGGCTTCGTGCCTTCGGCCCCGCAGTGCACGGCTTTCTTGATACGATCAGGGATGGACACCCTGATACGCCGCTCCTGATCGTGTCTCCCATCTACTGTCCGATTCATGAAACGACTCCCGGTCCAGGCATGTTCGACCTTGACGCATTGGCAAAGGGCGAGACGAAGTTCGTTGCCCTCGGTAAGCCCGAGGAAACACGCGTAGGCAAGCTCACCCTGAGCGTTGTCCGCGAGCACCTAAAAGCCATTGTTGAGCAACGCGCGCGGGAGGACGCCAACATCCGTTATCTCGACGGGCAGGAGCTATACGGCGCGTTGGACCATGCGCGCCTGCCGCTGCCAGATCGACTGCACCCCGACGCCGAAAGCCATCGCCTCATCGGGAACCGGTTTGCGCCGGTCCTCCGACAAATGATGCCGCTGGCGAAAAACCAGACCTGAGCGCCAACAGACTCCAAACACATCCGCGCGGCGTCTGCTCTGCACCATTGCAGTTTTCGATGCGGACTCCCCACTCACCACCCCTTGACAGTCCGGCAGTAGACAACCCCAATTAATTCAGCTGAGAAGCCTGCGTTCGCCTAATGCGGCCGGACTGCGGTGGCACGACAGCGGTGGGTTCGAACTGCAGCGTTGCCCGGAGTAGCGCCGCATCTTCGCGGGGCGTCAGGTTGAAAAGACGACGGTAATCTCTGTTAAACTGAGAAATGCTCTCATAGCCAACGTTATAGGCCACCGCTGAAATCGTGCTGGCGCCCGAAAGCCCGCGGCGAGCCTCCTGCAACCGAACCCGCTTTTGGAACTGCACCGGCGTCATCGATGTCACTGCCTTGAAGTGCCGGTGAAAGCTCGGAACGCTCATATTGGCGCGTG
Source organism: Pseudorhizobium sp. (assembly GCA_035998065.1). Classification (GTDB taxonomy): domain Bacteria; phylum Pseudomonadota; class Alphaproteobacteria; order Rhizobiales; family Rhizobiaceae; genus Neorhizobium. Next base: position 2,187 of record DASYHX010000565.1, on the reverse strand, counting down.
CCGCCAGATCCGGGATGGTGAGTGCGGTGGCGTAGTTTTCGCGGATCCATGTGGTGGTGCGCCCGATCCGGGCAGCGTGGCCATTGGCAAAGGCGAGCTGGCTTAGCATGGGACCATGTTCGCTTTGGAGCAGCCGCCAGACAATTTCCCGGCGGATCAGCGGCGCCATGACGGGAATGTCGTGCTGGCGATCGATCAGCGACAGCAGGCGAATGAATGGATTGATCAGATCTTGGTGCAGCGCATATTTGCCGGCCACCTTGATGTCCGGTGCTGCCGGGCGCGGGCCGGATTGTTCGCGCAGGAGTTCAGCGACCACAGTAGGATCAAAATCGAGATGAATGGCCAGGTAAGGCGCCGAGGGGCTCGCTTCCACAATCCGCGAGGTCACGGGAACATCGGCAGCACACAGCAGGGAGTCCCCCGCGGCGTAGCGGAACGGCACTTCTCCCACCATCAGCTCCTTGACGCCTCGAGCCACGAGGCCAAACGAGGGCTGGTACATCGAGTGTGAAGCCTCGGTCGGCAGGTCCGTGCGCCCGACCTTGAGGCCGGGGACAGGTGTCGCATAGTCGTATCGGGCGTATCGCTCAATGACGCTCAGCAGGTCGGAAAACTGCGGTTTCAAGGGGCGCCTGTCCTTTGCTGCGAGCCGACCGTCTGGACCGGCTTCAACCGCCACAACACCACCCCATGCGGGCGCGCGCTATGCATATTCTATCAAGGGCCCGCTGTCTTCTCTCAGATTGGCGGAAGCCTGGCGGTGTTTCTGGACGATTGAGAGCAGCAGGCAAGGCACTGATAGAATCTGCATAGGGTCCGACGCCGCGCTTGCACTATGGTTCTGGCAAGGGCGCTGACTGGCGCCTTATCATGCTCTCACCCCATCTTAAGGATCAAGCCATGCGCATGCGCAAGTTCGGGAATAGTGGCCTTTTCGTATCGGAACTGTCTTTCGGGGCCATGACCTTCGGCGGCACTGAAGGGATATGGGGACAGGTCGGCAAGCTCGGCCAGGAAGAGGCCGACCTCCTGGTCAAGGAGGCTATCGATTCCGGCATCAACCTGTTCGATACGGCCAATATCTACGCTAATGGCCGCAGCGAGGAAATACTGGGCCAGTCGCTCAGGAACCTGGGTGTGCCGAGGGAGGACGTCGTCATCGCCACGAAGGTGCATGGCGCCATGGGCGAGGGTCCGAACCGGCGTGGTGCGTCGCGCGGCCATATCATGAGCGAGGTCCGCGCCAGCTTGCGGCGGCTACAGCTCGACCACATCGACCTCTACCAACTGCACGGTTTCGATCGGGGCACCCCCATGGAAGAAACCTTGGAGGCCCTCGACACGCTCGTGCGGGCCGGTGATGTCCGCTATATTGGCCTGTCGAACTGGGCGGCATGGCAGATCATGAAGGCGATCGGCATCACCGCTCAGCGGCAGCTAGCGCCGATCACCTCTCTGCAGGCCTATTATACTCTGGTCGGGCGGGACCTCGAGCGTGAGATCGTCCCGATGCTGACCTCGGAACAGGTAGGCCTTATGGTCTGGAGTCCGCTTGCTGGAGGTTACCTCAGCGGCAAGTACTCTGCAGGTGGCGACAGCACTGGCGGTCGACAGACAGAACTGGATTTCCCGCCCATCGACCGGGATCGTGGCGAGCCGCTAATCGAGGTGCTGAAGGCCGTGGCCGCCAAGCACGGTCGCCAGCCCGCGCAGATCGCGATCGCCTGGCTCTTGCGGCAGCCAGTAGTCTCCACCGTGCTGATCGGCGCCAAGCGTATAGACCAACCGCAGGCGAATGTTCAGGCGATCGAGATCACCCTCGATGATGACGACATGGTGCAACTCGATGCTGTAAGCCGTTTGCCGTTGGAATACCCAGGCTGGTCACTTGGCGGTTAGCTTCTGCCGCGATTGGAATGGCAGCTTGGACCGGTGTCCGAATGGAAAGCTGCCATTCCGCTGTCCACCCCATCAAGGCCATCGCCAGCCACTAAGCTGAATCGCAGCTGTCGGGAGCAGAGCAGGTTGCCTGAATAACCGAACTGGGGCGCGTTGCAGAACGGACTGGGGCTTCACGCAGTTTCGGTCAAACTGACAAGCAAATATACTTGAGTTCTGTAAATTCCTCGATGCCGTAGTGGCTGCCCTCGCGACCTAGGCCGGAAGATTTGACGCCGCCGAACG
>DASYHX010000563.1:0-2705 GCA_035998065.1 Pseudorhizobium sp. | reverse complement strand
ATGCGGTTTAGGTCGGTTACACTCATCGGTGGTCCCTCGTTGAGGACCACGTTGTCTCGCCCGATTGTCAAGATTTGGCGGAGAACCGGAGAAGGGCATGTCAACTCCGAGGAGGTTGACCACGCTACTCGTTCCTGCTGGCCCTTCCAGACGTGAAGATCAAATGCTGCGTTGCACTACCCGTCCCACGGCGACCACCGACCTCATGCACACCCGCTCCGCGGGAGGGCGCGCGACGACTCCGTCATGATCATCTGAAGATCCGGGCGGGCTGTTGGTATTGCCGACACCCAAGAGTGGCTCTCCGTCTGGCGGCGATCGCACTCTTCTAGGATCCGCTTCAACCTATCCACATCGCTTGCCCCGGGTCTTCCCTGGCGGATGGTATCGGCTTTCGGTCCGTGACTGTCTCCTTCCATGTGTCGGAGGAAGCAACTTCCGTAGCTAACGAATTCCTGCGAATGCTCATCAGGAAGCTTCTTCAACAGCAGCAACCAATTGAAAAATCTACATTCCTTTGGAACGGATCAACGTGGGCGCGGGTTCTCGCATCATGTCCCAACATTAATGAGAGGAGTTCATCGTGAACAAGAGAATTCTATCCGTACTGCTTATGGGCGCTGCTTTCCCGCTAGCCGCCTCTGCTCAGACCACAACTCCAGCAACTGGCGGAAACGATGCGGTCGTGAACGAGACGCAGCAACCGGACGTCGACCAGAACGAAGCCCAAGGGCTCAACGATGCTCGTCCTCTGGGCCAGAGCGCTGACGCGGGAATGTCGTCTCAAGAGCCGTTCGTGACAGTACCACAGTCCGGCGCATGGCGGGTCAGTGATTTCGAAGGCAAGACTGTCTACGGCGCTGACGGTGAAAATATTGGGTCTATCAACGATGTCCTCGTCAGCCAGGATGGAAGCGTCAATGCCGTGATCATTGGCGTTGGCGGGTTTCTCGGTCTCGGCCAGAAAGACGTAGCCGTCGATATGGGCGCACTTGAGCTGGGACCAGGTGCGACGCAGGAAGAGGCGGACGCAGCCTCAAGGGCAAATCCGGGCATCTCAGGCGAAACCACTGCCTCGACCGCGCCTGATCCGACTGTGACGCAGGAGCCTGGCCCTTATGGAACAACGACCGGTGCGCGGGATACCACGGCCATGGGCGGCGCCCAGGGAACCGATACCACTGCTACTGGCATGCCTGCCGACAATAGTCAGATGGCAGCCAATGATCCCAATTCGGTCCGTATCGGTGACGATGGCCTGCCCGACCGGATCATCCTGAATGTCACGCGGGATCAGCTTGAGAACGCTCCCGAGTTTGAAGGTGTTCGGGCACAACAGCGCTAATCACTCCGACACAGTCGAACCCGGTCTTCGCAGTCGTACTGCGAAGACCGGCGCGAGGATGCATCATGGTCAAATCGAAGAAAGGCTTGTTTTCTCAGATTGTATTGGCAACGGGACTGGCAGTTTTTGCTCCCGCTCCGGATCTCTTCGCCCAGGGACAAAGCACAAGCTCGGACCACGACGCCTGTGCTGCACCGCCTGATGGCCAGGCGATATCTCCAAGGAGCCACGCGGGAACGGACCTGCAGGATTGCCAAGGGGTCCTGGAGCCGCCTCCTGTTGGAGACCACGTCTCGTGGAGCCACCGCCTCCCGTCGGGAATACGCCCATAATCACTTCTCAACCGCGCCCGGACCGGGATTGATTCCTCCCAATTCGTAAAAGTCAGAAGGAAAAACCGATGCAGATCAAAGCCAGAACTCTTGCCGCGACGCTTCTCGGCGCCGCCATGTCTCTTACCTCTATCGCTCCCGCGCAAGCGCTGGTGATGCCTTCGATGAAGGGATATGGCGTGAGCCCGATACAGGAGGTTCAGTATCGCCGTGATCGTGATCGTGATTACCGCAACCGTGACCGCGACCGCCGCGGGTACTATCGCGGTCACCGCGGCTCTCGCGAACAGCGCCGTGGCTATCGCCGCCACAGTGATGGATGGTGGTACCCGCTTGCCGCATTCGGCGCCGGTGCGGTGATCGGTGGAGCAATCCAGGAGCAGAACCAAGGACAAAGGGCTCGCGGTCACAGCAGCCGCCATGTTCAGTGGTGCGATAACCGATATCGTACCTATAGAGCCTCGGATAACTCCTACGTCCCGCGCGTGGGCGTAAGGGCACAGTGTCAATCGCCCTATTCCCGATAAGAAATACACCCGCCTTGGCGGACACACCTCCACCTGCACGCAGCCGGTGGAGGTTCTTCGTTTCCGGGTTGGTTCGCTTGGTGATGCACCAGAAGCACCTGACTTGAGGCGCCGGCGCGTAGGGAGCTCCTCCCGCCGATCGTATTTAAGCCTTGTCGGCACACCTTCGCAAAACGTCAAAGATGCGCCCGGAGGAGACGCTGGTTACAGCTACCGGTTCCGAGCCAACTCATCATCCAAGCCACCCAACCCTCAGTCTGCCACATAAACCGTGAACTTCTTGTCCCACGCCAGTTCGCTTTCGGGCTCATTGAGTTCCACTGCGACGACATCACTAGGCCGCAGGGCCTCTTGCATCATCGCCGTATAGAAGAGAGCGCTCGCCTGCACGGCTGTTCTCAGCTCGGACAGATCGTCCTGCCGTTTTTCCAGTTCAGGCCTTAGTCGTTCCAGGACCTTCGAACCCAGCGGTACGAAACGGAAGCGATCAACGCCAAAGGT
>DASYHX010000547.1:0-16654 GCA_035998065.1 Pseudorhizobium sp. | reverse complement strand
CAGATGCGCCCGCTGCGCGACCGTTTGCAGGTCGTCTTTCAGGATCCTTTTGGTTCTCTCAGCCCACGCATGTCGGTGGGGGAAATCATTGCAGAGGGGCTGAAGGTGCACGAACCATCGCTTTCTGCCGACGAGCGGGATGAGCGCGTGCGCTGGGCGCTGACCGAAGTGGGGCTCGATCCGGACACGCGCTGGCGCTATCCTCACGAGTTCTCCGGCGGCCAGCGCCAGCGCATCGCCATTGCCCGCGCGCTCTCTCTCGATCCCAAGGTGATCGTCGCCGACGAGAGCGTGTCTGCACTCGATGTTTCGGTGAAGGCGCAGGTCTGCAATCTGCTCCTCGACCTGCAGCAGAGCCTCAACCTCGCTTTCCTGTTCATCAGCCACGACATGGCCGTGGTCGAGCGCATGAGCCACCGCGTGGCGGTCATGTATCTGGGCGAGATCGTCGAGATCGGACCGCGCGCGGCCGTCTTCGACAACCCGCAACACGACTACACGAAGAAGCTGATCGCGGCGGTGCCCGTTCCCGATCCGGCGCGCCGGGGCATCCGTCGCGGCCTGGCCGACGAAGAGCTGAAGAGCCCCGTCCGCCCCGTTGGCTATCGCGTGTCGGCGCGGCAATACCGCGAGGTTTCGGCAGGCCACTTGGTGCAGGTGGCCTGATCGCAAAACGCAGGACCACCCGCCCGCGCTCCGTCCTGCCTTACAACGGCAGCCTCTTCAAACGAGTGCTGCGCGGGTTCCCTGTGGGTCCAAAAGAGTCTTCTACCAGCTGGCATCGCAGCGCACGAGCGCCATCTCGGCTTTCCGCGGTAATTACGTCCACAGATGGTTTCGTCCAGATACACTATGATCAGCGCCATCTAGCCGTTTGAGCAGTCGATCATGCGTAAGCAACCCACCCTCGGAAGCTGAGCCCTTGGTAAAACTGAGTGGTCCCACCGAACCCCGCGTCCTCCAAGCAGGCCTCCTCTTCCTCAGGGGGCAGGATGAAGAGCCGTTCCTGCATCCCGATCCTAGCCGCTTCTTTCTTCTCGCCATCCATCTCTGCCATCGCGCCGAACCTGATATGCCTGTCTATCCAAAGCGAGCGTTCCGGTTCCTTCTGCGGAAAGCAGACGTGAGCAAGAACCAATGGCGATCCCGCAAGCAAGCGCCTGTGAATACCACGCAGCGTGCTGGCGCGATCATGGAGTGGGATGTGGTGGAATACCAAGAGGCAGATCGCGCCGTTGAACGGGCCTTCGGGTGCAGCGCAGATGTCACCATGGTGAAGATGGATGCGGTGCGCGTCGGGGGCCGTCGTCTCCCTGGCGAGCCCAAGCATGTCTGAGGAGGGATCGACGCCGTCGAAAGTCCAGCGTGGATACAGTTCCGCCAGTGCCTTCAGTTCAAGGCCGCCACCTGCTCCAACAACAAGGACGCGTGCATTTTCTGGAACGTGCTCTTCCAAAAGTAGCCCGGTCATCCGATGGAGGCTGTCCAGACCAGGCACATTACGTCTGGCACCCTCAATGTATCCGCACTGTTGGCCGTCGAACTTACTCATGCGGCATAGTTCCGAACATCAATGACCGGTGGGCACCGACGCCTGCGAGATTCCCAGCACCGACAGCGAGCGCAACTGAGGCCATTCGGTGCGCAGAATCTCCGCATGCGAAGACGCCGGGCATGCTGGTTTCCATCTGCCCATCAGTTTTGATGGTGGAGCCAAGAGGCCCCTGCTCCATATCGAGGCCTAGCTGCTGCGGGATGGATGTCGAGACTTCGAAAGATGCCAGTGCGAACAGGCCGGAAAAGCGAAGGACGCGACCATCTGCGAGTTGGACATCGGCATGGCCTTTGATGGCCTCCACAGGTAAGCGCTCGATGACCACGCCACGAGATGCGAGAGCGGCAAGCTGTTCCCTATTCGGTTCAAACGCCTGGTTGAGAAGGAGCGTAGTCGCTCCCCAATCAGGAAGCATCAGCGCATGATGCATTGATAGCTCGGAACCTGCGATAACACCGATTTTCCCTTGGTCGAGCTCGTAACCATGGCAATAGGGGCAGTGGAACACGCTCCTGCCCCAACGTTCCTTCAACCCTTCGATCTCGGGGAGGATGTCGCGTACGCCCAGTGCCAGGATCAAACGCCGAGATAGGTAGGTTGCGTCACCAAGCTTCACCTCGAAGGTTGCTAGCCCACAAACCCCCTCTACTTTTCGTTCTGCGGTATCTGCACGACCGGAAACCCATTCGACCGTTCGGTATTCCATCACCTGAGCGCGGGCCTCGGCTACAATAGCAGCAGGGTCGACGCCATCCTGAGTGATGAAACCATGCGAATGCGAGGCGAAGCGGTTACGCCTTAGGCCTTCGTCGAGGATGAGTATTTTTCGACGAGCGCGCGCAAGTTGAAGCGCCGCCGATAGACCGGCGTAACTCCCGCCGATGATGATGACGTCGTAGGTCGCGTCGGGCATGAAACTAGCTCCTCTATCTCGCAACAACATAAGTATCATGAACAGGAGCTGTCAACACTTTCGACACTCCGTTTGTGTCGAGACCTTTGATCGTGCTATTGCTGTCGGGGATCATCCGAAAGAAGGAACAGGAATATGAGGCAAGACAGTCGGCTTTCTCGCATGCTGCATGTCTTGATCCACATGGGGCGACATGATGGGCCGATGACATCCGAGATGATCGCGCAGATGCTCGACGCCAACCCGGTCGTGATCCGGCGTACCATGGCAGGGCTACGCGACGAAGGCTATGTCACCTCAGTGAAGGGGCATGGTGGCGGCTGGACGCTCGCCCGTCCTCTTGGGGAGCTTACGCTTCTCGACATCTACCATGCAGTCGGAGAGCCAGCCATCTTCGCGGTTGGACCTGCGTACGACATGCCGGCGTGCGTGATCGAGCAGGCCGTCAATGGGACATTGAAGGATGTCTTGAATGAGGCGGAGCAGCTTTTGCGAAAGCGGTTTGCGGGGGTGACCCTTGCTGACGTTGCCAAGGGGTTTCCAAACGTTACGGGCTTGCGGGACCGCGGCGAACGGTGCGCATCTTGATGGTCGCGCTCCGTTGCGACGACGGCAGCCATCCATGTTCCGAGACCCCGAACCACTGTTTCCTCTGCGCGCCGAAGCGGATGATAAAGGAATGTACGGGGCCGGCCACTTGAAGTGGTGCCGCAGTTGATCAACAAAGGCGACAAACGCACTTCGTGCCATTCTTTCTCGACTGAGCACACGGGGACCTGCCTGCCGGTGGTCACCTCCTCAATCTCGCACGGTCGGCGTGTCCTATATCCGAGTCGCAAGCCTTGGCTGCTCATTCACGACGTGCAGGCTTGGGGCGAAGCATCTACTTAGAGAACGCCGTTCCGTGCTAGACAGCGACGATATGCTGCGGCGCCACCTCCTGGTAGCGCATTGGGCTGGCTTGGTAGTCGACCGCGCGTATTGGGCTCATCAACTCCTCGACGGCCATGGCACGTTTGGTTGCTCTGCGGCTGGGATCGGGGACCGGCACCGCAGAGAGAAGCTTCTTCGTATAGGCGTGCTGCGGATTGGCGAATACGGAAGCCCGCGGCCCGATCTCGACGATTTCGCCAAGATACATCACGGCAACGCGGTGGCTGACGCGTTCAACAACGGCCATGTCGTGACTGATGAAGAGAAAGGCCAGGTTGAGGCTCACCTGCAGGTCGAGCATCAGGTTGATAACCTGGGCCTTCACGGAAACATCGAGCGCCGACACGCTTTCGTCCGCGACAATTACCTTGGGCTGCAGGACAAGGGCGCGTGCGATGCAGATCCGCTGGCGCTGTCCACCGGAAAACTCGTGCGGGTAGCGGGAAGCGATATCGGGAGAAAGCCCAACCCGCTGCAGCATGTCATGGACTGCTTCACGCGCCTGCTTTCGCGATCCCATCCCGTGCTCGAGGAAGGGTTCGGCAATCGCCGCTCCCACGGTCATCCGCGGGTTGAGGCTCGCGAAGGGATCTTGGAAAATCATCTGGACCGACTTGCGCATCTCGCGCATACCCTTCTTGCCAAGTGCAAGTACGTCCTTACCGTCAGCAACAACGGAACCGCCGTCCGGCTCGATCAGGCGCATGATCGCTCGCCCGGTGGTGGATTTGCCGCAACCCGATTCCCCGACGAGAGAGAGCGTCTCCCCTGCATGAAGATCGAAGGAGACATCCTCCACGGCATGAACCCGCCCGCTCAGCCGACCGAAGAGGCCAGAGTGAATATCGAACCGCTTGGTGAGGTTCTTGACCTCGAGCACCGGCCGCTCTGTCGAGACCGTGTCCGGCACCTCTACCGGCGTGTCGGACAGTCCTGTTGCCGTGTCCACCACCGGAAACCGCAAAGGCCGCAGATGCTCCTTCATCGAACCGAGCACAGGAACTGCTGAAAGCAGCGCGCGCGTGTAGGGATGCTTGCCGCGATGGAAGATGTCAGCTGTCGCTCCCGTCTCCACCTGCTCGCCACGAAACATCACAACCGTCCGGTCCGATACTTCTGCAACAACACCCATATCGTGCGTAATGAAGAGGACCGAAGTCCCCTCCTCTTCCTGCAGCGTCTTGATCAGGTCAAGGATCTGACCCTGGATGGTCACATCCAGCGCCGTGGTGGGCTCGTCGGCAATCAGGAGCTTCGGCTTGGTGGCCAAGGCCATTGCGATCATGACGCGCTGGCGCATGCCCCCGGAGAATCGGTGCGGGTATTCATCGAAACGCGACGCCGCGGAAGGAATTCGAACCTTTTCCAGAAGCCGGATCGTTTCCGATCGTGCCTCCGCAGCTGACATGGAGGAGTGCGCAAGCAAGGCTTCCGAAATCTGCTCGCCGATCGTGAAGAGCGGGTTCAGGCTCGTCATCGGCTCCTGGAAGATCATGGCGATCTCGTTGCCGCGCACTTTGCGCATCTCGCTCTCGGGGAGAGAAAGAAGATCCCGGCCGGAGAGGGAAATCCTGCCACCGACGCGACTTACATCGGGCTGCAAAAGGCGCATGATGGACAGCGAGGTCACACTCTTGCCTGAGCCGCTTTCGCCAACAATCGCAACCGTCTCCCCAGGCGCCACCTCGAACGACACATCGCGCACCACCTCTTTCCACTCTCCATCGACCAAGAAGGAGGTGGTGAGGTTCTCCACCGAGAGCACCGGCTGCTCGGCAATGAAAGGCGACTTCTGAAGGACGGCCATGGCAGGTTCCCTTTCGATTATCTCGTCATGCTCAGTTCAGTCGGGCCAGCGCAGCATCCCATCGAACCTGTGACGGCTGAGATCCTCAAGGGGGGTGGCAATGACGTCATTGGAAGCCCGGGCCTTGTCAAACTCCTCCGCAAGACGGGCAGCAACCACCTTTTCCTCGCCCGGATGCAGGTTGCAGGGATCGAGATAGAAGTAGTGATGCTCGACCTCATGGTCGCGGACGATGATCGGCGGAGTGCCACTGCGAAGCGCAGCAGCCATGTCCCAGGCGGTGATGTGCGCTTCCTGCGGCGAAACGATCACACGCATGCGGTCCAGCGGGTTGTTGGTAGGATCGGGTTCGATGAGCGCAGTAACGCCGGGCCGTCCATCCAAGATTTGCTTCCATAGGGCGAGATACGCGGTCTCGCGCTCGCGCACCGCCTGATGGTCGCGCTTCTCCCAGGCCTCCAGCGCCACCATGGCGCCGAAGATGCTCTCCTTGCCCACCTTCATTCCGCGACCGATTCCCATGTTTTGCAGGAAGGCGTGGCGCACGAGATCTTTTCGGCCCGCGACGATACCGCTGGTCGGGCCGCCCAGGAATTTGTGACCGGAATAGAGAACGATGTCGGCGCCATGCTCCAGGAAGATCCGCAGATCGTATTCGGAGGCCGCATCTACGATCACCGGCACGCCCTTCGCGTGGGCAATCTCGACGAACTCCTTGAGATGCAGGAGGCCATAGTCCACCACGTGGTGCGACACGACATAAACCGCAGCCGCAGTTTTTTCGGTAATTGCCTGCTCCATATGGAAGCGATGGGCGGAGGTTGCCTGGCCGATCAGCACAACCTTGCCGCCGCCAAGGCGGATGGCCTGGTCGACGGGCGCGCCGTAGCTGACCACATGCCCCATCTGGACCAGAACTTCGTTCTTCTGGGGTACAACATCCGGCAGTTTCTCGATTGCAAGCAGATTGTCTCCCGTGATGGCGCCGGCCACGGCGAGGCTGATGCCCGCTGAGCAGGATGCCGTCACGAAGCCCGCTTCTCCTCCCGTCAGGCGCGCAATCACGGTGCTTGCCTTGCGCTGCAGATCGGTGATCTCGACGAATTGGGGCAGGATCTGCCCCATGGCCTCGACCGCCTCCGGGACCACGATGGATGCACCGAGACTGGTCATAGTCCCCGAAACATTGATCACCGGGCGAAGGCCGTTGGATGCGCGCATGTCTTCACTCATTCTTCATCTCCAATGCGAGCGGCACCGTCGACCAACTCGACAACTATGCCACAATAATGTAATAAGCTCTCAAGTTCACATGAGGAGCAGACAGTTGGACTCCAAGATGCCATCGCGCACATCCTCCTTCGAAGCCAAAACGACTTCCGAGAAAACGGGCAGCGGAGCACGCCGTTCGCGCGTCAGCGGCATCGATCGAGCGCTTCAGATCATCGACCATCTGTACGAGACTAGTGCGCCGGCCGGCGCTTACGCGATCGCGAAGGCGGTAAAGGCGCCGCTCTCCACCGTCTACGTCATCATTGACGACCTCATTGAAAAGAATATGCTCGCCCGTACTCCGGACGGCTCGATCTGGCTTGGGTCGCGCCTCTATCACTACGGGTTGGCCTATGCCCGGTCGCTCGACTTCATGAGCGTCGCCACCCACGAAATGCACGACCTCTGCCGCATATCCGGCGAGACCGTCCAGCTTTGCGGACGCGATGGCGACCACATGCTGGTGCTGGCCATGGCCGATGGGCCGAGCCACTTCCAGGTCGCCTCCCGCGTTGGCACACGCGTGCCGCTGAATTGGACGGCATCTGGACGCCTCCTCGTCGGCCATCTTCCACAGGCCGAGAGAATGGAGCTCTTTCGGCGCTGTGCGCGAACCTCTCCGACCGGCCGGGCGGAAATCGATGCGGCGACGCTGTCGGAGGCTGCAGGACGCGCCTTTGACGAGCGCTTGTCGATTCAGGTCGCCGAATCCGACTACGCCGTCGCCTGCATCGCCTCGCCCATTGTCGATCGCGAGGGCCAGTGTGCCGCTACGATCTCGATCGTCCTTCCCGAGCAGAAAGTCCTTTCCGACGAAAGCAGATACACCGAGCACGTGCGTGCTTCGGCAAACCGCATCGAGACGCTGATGGGATGGCGCAACCACTGAGCCTGCCTCTCAATCCTGCAGCGAAACAATCGCCTCGATCTCGACCGTGATGTTGCCGGGGAGCGACCCAAAGCCGACTGCCGATCGCGCATGCTGCCCTGCCTCGCCGAAGACCTCGATGAACAAATCGGAACAGCCGTTGATGACCGTCGGGTGGTCCTCGAAGTTCGGCACTGCATTGACCATGCCGAGCAGCTTCACCACCCGCTTGACCCGCCCCAGATCGCCCAGTGCATGGTGCATTACGGCGAGCAGGTTGATGCCTGTCAGGCGGGCATGGCGGTAAGCGTCACCGATGGCGACGTCAGCGCCCACCTTCCCAGCATGCAGATGTCCGTCGACTTCTCTGGGACCCTGGCCGGAGAGGTAAAGCAGATTACCCTCCTGCACATGGGTGACGAAATTGGCAATCGGAGGCGGCGCGGGCGGGAGCTGAATGCCGAGAGCTGCCAGCCGCTCGTAAGGCGTGCCAGGCTTCAGGTCTGCGGCAAGAGAAGAATGTTTCACTAACTGTCCTCGTGGTGAAGTGGCTAACGTCTAGCGCCAGGCGTAGCCGTGGCTGTGACGGACGAGCTTGCGCGCACGCGGGATGTAACGGCTTGCCGTGATGGCCTCGGACCCGATGACGGCGTAGCGCGGCTCGAACAGCCGGGTCAGACGCGAGACATCGCCGTTAGAATCTGTCGCTTCGAGATCCGCATCGACCAGGTCGAAGATCGTGAAGTCGGCTCGTTCACCGGCTGCAAGGCGGTTGCCCATCGACAGCTTGATCACCGATGCAGGCGCATGGGTCACGGCATCGACGACCTTGTCGAACGGCATTCCGACCGATAGCAGCTTCGACATGGTGGTGGCGAGATCCCAGACCGGGAAGTTCATCGAATGCCCATGCAGGTCGGTCGAGATGGAGAACGGCAGAAGGCCGCGCTGGATTGCGGCTTCGGCCACCTTGAACGAGAAGGACGCGCCCCCATGCCCAATATCGAGACGGATGCCCTCACCCGCGCATCGTTCTGCAAGATTGAAGAGATCTTCATCTTCCAGGATGCTTGATCCCGCCTTGCCGTTGAAGCAGTGGGTGACCACGTCGCCAGGCCCAAGAATTTCCAGTACCTCGTCATAAAGCGCTGGCGGCTCGCCGACATGCACCATCATCGGCACCTTGAGGATCTTGGCGATCTTCTTGCCCAGCTTGACGGGCGTCACGCCCCAGGAGCCCGTAATCACGTGGCTCGCGCGCACCTTGATGCCGACGATGTGCTCGCTGTTCTCGGCGTAGCATTCGAGAATGCGATCGAGGTCGATGTCGCGGATGTCACGCAGTTCGGCGACGCGGTTACAGGCGACGAGCCCGATGGAGCCGAGATTGAGGAACGCCTTGATGCGTTCCTTCGACGGCTCGATGATGTATTCGCGGAAGCCGTGGAAGTTGGCTTCACCAGCAGAGCCAGCATCAACGAGGGTCGTGACCCCACGCTCTGCCCCACATTCGGAAGGCCGAAGCGAAATATCCGTGCCGCCATGCCAGATATGCACATGGAGATCGACCCACCCAGGAGAGATGAACGCACCCTTGCCATCGATCCGGATTGCATCGTCCGGTGCGGCCAGCCCAGCACCGGTGGCCGCAACCTTCCCGTCGGCACCGACGAGGATGTCGATCGCTGCGTCCGGTGTGGAGATGCCGAAGGATATTGGCTTCACGTTGGCGAGGAGAAGCGGGTTTTGCTTTTCTCCGGATGTCATTTCAAAGTTCCCTTCGGAGTTTAGGATCGAGCATGTCGCGAAGGCCGTCGCCCACCATCTGCAGGGAAAGCACTGCCAGAATGATGGCGAAGCCGGGAAAGAGGGTCATCCAGTCTGCCTGGCCGATATACTGCCGGCCTGCGGCAATCATGGTTCCCCAGGTCGGAACCTCGGGACTGACCCCGAGCCCAAGGAAGGATAGTCCCGCCTCTGCCAGCATGGCGCTTGCAAACAGGAAGGTCCCCTGGACCAGGATCGGCGACACGAGGTTTCGCAATACGTGCCGCGTCATGATGTGGAAAGTAGAGATGCCGAGCGCTTGCGCCGCTTCCACATAGGGCAGTTCACGGATCACCAATGTTGATGCCCTGACGATCCGCGCGAGCCGCGGCGCATAGACGATCGCAAGCGCAATAATCACGGTGGTGAGCGATGGACCAAGCGCGGCGACGAGTGCGATTGCCAGCAGAATATCCGGAAACGCCATCATCGCATCAATTAGCCGAGCGATCGGCGTATCGAGCCGCTTGAAAAAGCCTGCAAGGAGCCCAAGCGTCACACCTATCAAAGCAGACAAGATGACGACGGCAGCTCCCACCAGGAGCGAGAGCCGACCGGCGTAGATTGTCCTGGAGAAGATATCCCGACCGAACTCGTCTGTCCCGAACCAGTAGATTTCGCCCGGCGGCTTCAATCGGTTGACGATAGAGAGCTTCGACGGCGAATAAGGTGCGATCAGCGGCGCCAGGACAGCGAGCAAGACAAAGACGGTAAGTACGATCGCGCCGATGGCCACCGTCTTGCGCTTGAGGAAGCGCCGCATGAACTTGGCGCCCTCGCTTCTGACTGTAGGTGAGGTCACAATGTCTGCCATCAGTAACGCACCCTCGGATCGACCAGCAGATAAAGCATGTCGATCGCAAAATTGATCAGGACATAGAGAGCAGCAATGACGAGAAGCGCGCCCTGAATCACGGGGTAATCCCGTCGCAAGACCGCCGAGACAACAAGGTTTCCAACGCCGGGCAGGCCAAACACGGTTTCCGTTACCACGGCGCCCGATATCAGCACCGCCGCAGTGAGACCCAGCACGGTCAGGATCGGGATTAACGCGTTCTTGAGCGCGTGCTTCAGCACGACCTTGCGCTCGATCATGCCCTTCGCGCGTGCCGTGCGGATATAGTCATCGCCTAGCACATCGAGCATCGAGGCCCGCGTGAAACGCAGGATAAGTGCCGATGAGACCAGCCCCAGCGCGATGGCCGGCAGCACCAGGTGATACATCCGCTGGAAGAAGCTGGAGTCGGGGCCGCCATAGCCGGAGACCGGAAACAGGTTCAGCCTGACGGCAAAGAACTGCATCAGGATCAGGCCGAGCCAGAAGCTCGGAATGCTCGCCGCCAGCATCGCAAGCGTAGTCGCGAACTGGTCAACCATGGAGCCGCGGCGATAGGCGGCATAGATGCCGATCGGTAGCGCGATCGCGCTGGCGATCAGCAACGAGAACACAGTCAGGAAGAAGGTTGGCTCTGTCCGCTGCAGAAGCGCCGTGCCGACCGGGATGTTGAGAAAAATGGATTGGCCCAGGTCGCCCTTCAGCAACTGTCCGATGTAGATTGCATACTGCACCAGCAGCGCCTGATCCAGGCCGAGGCGGCTGCGGAGATCGGCGATATCCTGTGCCGTCGCGTCAGGCCCGAGCATCACGGCGGCAGGATCGCCAGGCGTGACGCGGACGATGACAAACACGATCGTCACCACCAGAAACATCACAACGATCATTCCGGCGAGACGCTGAAGTATGTAGCGGATCATTGACGCCTATTTCCTTTCCCCGCGAGCAGACCGGGAACGAAGGCCGGCGGCAGCGCCGACCTTCGTCGATCTCCAATCCTACTTCGCGATGGAAGCGTTCCAGAAGTACGGCCAAGGAGCGGGGTCGACGCCTTCCAGCTTGGTAGACTTGGCCGCGACTGCATTGAAGTCACCGATTTTGATCAGCGGCAGCTCGTCGTAGATGACCTTCTGGACGTTGCTCCAAAGCTCGACCCGCTTTGCAGGATCAGGCTCGGAGGTGAAAGGATCCACGGCAGCCTTACGTGCCGGAGTGTCCCACCAGCCAGGGGAGCTCGTCGACAGCGCACCGATCAGAGCCGGCTCCGGCAGGAACGGACTATGGGTGATGTAGATATCCCAGAGCGCCGGATCTGCGCGACGCTGCGTCAGCGTTGCCCAATCCACCACCTGCATGTCCACGTTGAAGCCGGCGAGCTTCAGGTATTCCGCCGCCACCTGCGCCATCTTGTAATGGAATTCATACTGGCGGCTCGTCAGGATGCGCAGAGGGGCGCCGTCGTAGCCGGCTGCTTTCGCCGCCTCGGCAGAACCTTCGGGGTCGCCAACATTGTAGTTACCGTCAACACCCGCTTGCGTGTGCCAGTTGTAGCTTTCGGGGTAGAACGCGCCGTCCACGGCATAGAAGTCCGTGCTGCCGAATGCGGCGGCGAGCATATCCTCCATGTTTAGCGCCTGGGTGATTGCCTTGCGCATTTCGAGCTTCGAGGAAAGCCCTTCCTTCGTGTTGAAGACGAAGACGGGGTAACCGAAGGGCTCGAGAAGCAGTGGCTCAGAAGCCGATGCGCTCTTCAGCTTGTCGAACGACTCCACCGGAATGGAGTCCACGTAATCGTATTGCCCCGAAACGGCGGCCTCTACGCGTGTGTTGGGGTCCGGAACAGGCACGAAACGGATTTCGTCGAGATACTGATGTCGGGCGCCGCCATAGCCGTCGCTCTCACCATCGCGCGACTTGTACCCATCGAACCTGGTAAGCTGAATGTACTGGTCCGCCTTTCGCTCCTTCAGCATGTACGGCCCGGTGCCGAGATACTCGGTCATCGGCTCCGCCTGCTTTTCGGCAGGAATGATGATTGCAGCCGAATTGTTGAAGGCAAGCAGCGAGGTGAGCGGCGCATAGGGCTGCGTCAGCTCGATGACAACGGTCTGCTCATCAGGGGCTTCCATCGAGTCGATGAAGCCAGCGGCCTGCTTGCCGCGCGAAGCAAGCTTCGTCCACCGCTCCAGCGATGCAAGCACATCTTCCGAGGTCATCTCGCTGCCGTCGTGGAAGGTAATCCCGCTGCGCAGCTTGATCGTGTAGGTCTTTCCGTCGTCGCTGATCTCCGGCAGGCTCTCCGCAAGAAGCGGGGTCACGCTCCAGTTCTTGTCGAACGTGTAGAGCGTCTCGAAGATATGCTGCGTTACGATGCCGACGAGGTCCGCGGTCGACGCCATGGGGTCAAGTGTCGGCGGTTCACCGATCGTCGCCACATTGATGACGCCACCTTTTTCCTGCGCCATCGCGAAGGAAGGCACAGCGATCAGCGCTGTCGCAACAAGAAATGCCAGTTTTCTTCGCATCCGTATTCTCCCAGCTAATTGTTCCGTTATTATGTTATAAGAGCCAAAATAGAAGAATACAATTTGGAGTGGCTGTCAAGGTGACTGCCTGCCCAGGCAAGCGCTTCTTTTGGTGGAGACATTGTCGAGCCGCTGGAACAAGTGAGAGGAGAGGATGGCAACCGCAACCTGATGGAGCGGCAGCTCCTTTCGGCAGCACAGAATGACCTGATGGCGATGATCGCTTCGGGAGGAATAGACACGGAGGCCAAGAAGCAAAAAGCTCCTTGCGGATTATGCGGAGGAGCTTTGGAGGCGTCATGCCGACGCTCAACATGCTTCACCCAGCACATAAGCGCTGCGACCATAATACTTTGGCCCCTCTAAAGCGCCGTGGTGAGTCTGCAGGCCATACGCTTGTTTGCAGTGGCCCGAGGATCATGTTGAGATAGTTAAGTCGCCAAGACCTCAGATCGTTCTGCCCCTCGCGTCGAGCGGAACGACCTGGGCATTTGGTCTTAGACTCTCCAAGATCACGTTTCCGAGGGCTTCTTCATTGAACGGCTTCTGCACCTTCCGGTACTGCGACACCTCGGCGGACACATCTGCGTATCCAGTGGCGATGATGATCGGCAGCTCGGGCAATCTTACTCTTATCGCCGCCGCCAGTTGAGCCCCTGACATTCCCGGCATGGCGTAATCGGTCACTACGCAATCCAGCTTCTCGGCGGCCTGAACAACATCCAGTGCCTGAAGCGGCGAACTCGTCGCCACGACGTCCGCTCCCATCTCCTCAAGCATCGACTGCGTGTTCCACAGGACTAGCGCATCGTCGTCGACCACTAGGACTCGGCATCCCTTCAAGAGCGAAGTCCGGTCCTGTGCGGGAGGGGATGCTCTGACGTCCTGCGCGGTCAGGTTCTCCTCCGCAACGGGCAACCAGATCTCCATCGTCGTGCCCTGCCCTTTCCGGCTGTGAATAACCAGGGTTCCGCCTGATTGCTCGGCAAACCCGGCAACCATTGACAATCCCAGTCCCGTGCCCTTCCCGACGCCTTTAGTGGTGAAGAATGGCTCTTGCGCCCGCAGAAGGGTCTGCTCGTCCATACCCTCTCCTGTGTCGGCAACTCTCAGACAGACATAGTTGCCCGGCACCAAGGCCGCGGGTATATCGCTTTCACGGTCAGCGGAGATCGTGATCGCGCCCTCACCTGCCATCGCATCACGCGCGTTGACCACCAGGTTGAGCAACGCCATCTCCAACTGGTTCGGATCGGCTTTGACTTGCGGCAGCGATAGCGGAAATCCGGTGTGGATGGTCATCCTCGGACCAAGCGAGCGCTCCAGCAGATCCTGCATTCCCTTGACAAGGGCTGGAATCTCCAGGGCACGAGGCTCAAGGTTCTGGCGACGAGCGAATGCCAACATCCGCTCCGTCAATGCTGCGCCTCGCTTGGCGCCTTCCAGTGCATTGTCAACAAGACGCTGCATTCGCTCGTCTGGGGATAGGCGCTTCTTCAGCATCCCGAGACTACCGATGATCACCGCAAGAAGATTGTTGAAGTCGTGTGCAATACCGCCAGTCAACTGGCCGACAGCCTCCATCTTCTGCGCCTGCCGGAGAGCAGCTTCGGTTCGCTTGCGCTCCGTAACGTCCACCAGACCGCCAACGGCCCACTTGAATGCTCCATCAGGAGCGCGTTCGACCGTTGAGGTGGACAGAACGTCAAGAAACCGACCGTCCTTGTTGACGAAGCGATATTCCTTCTCCCGGAGTTCCCCCTCCGCTATGAGGCGCGGCCAATCTTGCTGAACGCGCTGACGTGCCGATTCCTCAGTCATAAAGTTAATAAGCGGTCGTCCTAAGACCTCATGCCGGCCGTAGCCCATGAGCGCCAGCCACTCGTCGCTCACCTCCTCGATGCGGCCCTGCTCGTCCAGCGCATGCAGTGGAAGCGGCGTCCTCCTGTACAATGAGCGGAACTGCTCCTCGCTCGCCTTCAATGCGCGTGCCTCGTTTTCGACCAGAACGGCAAACCGCCGATCGAACATGGCGGCGACGATTGCCGACAGAAGGATGAGGAAGGTTATTGCGGCGACCGAAAGCGCGAGCGCACTCTGACTTACGAAGGGACTGGCGTCGGAGCCGGCCAGCATCTCATGTGCGCCAAACGAGGCTGCCTGCATTCCGGCAAAGTGCATTCCTGATACGGCCAAGCCCATGCAGCACGCGGCGACGCCCTTTTCGATGAAGCGCGTGCTGCGAAAGGCAAGCCAGAGAGCCGCGATAGCTGCTCCGATGGCAATGAAGATTGAGACGGAAACCCAGAAGGCGTCGTAGCTCAAGGTCGCTTGCATCCGCATGGCCGCCATTCCGGTGTAATGCATTACCAGAATTCCGCTTCCCATGAACAGGCCGCTTAGGACGAGACGTAGGGGGCCCGTATGCGGGCGACTGACAACCGCGAAACCACCTCCGGTCACAACTATTGCCACCATCAGGGAGACGCCGGTCAGCGCAGGGTCATAGGCGATCTCCATCCCCGGCAGCACGTAGGCGAGCATCGCGACGAAGTGCATGGACCAGATTCCGCCGCCCATGCAGACGGCGGCAGTTGCCAGCCAGGCAGAAGACGCCGCCCAGGACGTGGAGGCTTTCACCCGCGTTGCAAGGTCCAACGCGGTGTAGGACGCCGCTACCGCGATCAGGATCGAGAGAGCAACCAAGATCAGATCATGCGTCCCTGTCATCTCATTCTCCAGCTACCCCCGTCTAGCAGATTAGCAGAAACGGAACATTGGACGACCAGCGGGAATCAGTTCCTCCTCCGACAGGCCAGATGCCAAACCTGCAGATCAACCTATCTTGATTCCGGTTCCGTTGAAGAGGATTTTGGAAGAACTATGGGGACCGCCGCGAGGATGATCAGGACGATCACGGTCGACAAGATGGCGGTGGCCTCCAATCCTAATCCCGCTATTACGCCGATCCCTGCCGTCGCCCAAATATTGGCAGCCGTCGTAAGTCCTTCGACCTGGCGTCTGGCTGCTCGTACCATGATCGCACCGGCGCCAAGGAAGCCGATGCCTTGCACGATGCCCTGCAGTACCCGCGATAGATCTGCGATCTCCATACCGCTCTGCAGCGGACCTATGACGAACAGGGCCGCACCGACGGCCACGAGCATATGGGTCCGCACGCCGGCGCTTCTCCCCTTGCACTCGCGCTCGTATCCCAGAATTCCCCCAAGCACTGCGGCGACGACGAGTCGTACTGTGATGAGAGTCATGGTGGACGCATCTGGAACGTCCGAAAATTCTGCGACGAGGGCCGACCAGATTTCCTCTTCCACGGGGCGTCCTGATGTTGTTTTGCGAATTGGCGATCAGAGGGAAGTGCCACACATAAACTGCGCTGGCAATCACTGGGGCACCTCTATCAGGAGAGCATTCTGGAGCCTCGCAACCCTCCATTATCAGATCTCACAACAACACCGCCACCATTCCAGGAGCCGTGGGCTCGCCAGTGTGGAGGTGTTGTCCAATTGGAATCGTCCGAGCGGGGGATGATCACCTCCTGTAGCTTCGTTCCGGAAGAGGGAGACTTGCTGATCCCGAAGCCTGACGCAGAGATCCTGGAAATGAACGGACGTCATGGCCGAGCGTAAAGGATGCGTATTTGACGGCTACGGTAGATGATGTCCCCGACCGCGCTCAATCCGCGGTGGGAAGCGTAGAAATTGCCGCGAACTCTTCATGAGGACGTCGGCTCGAACGTCAATCGAACGGACGAAGATTGTTGGCGGCCGATCGAAGCCCCGGCTGAAGCGCCACGTCCTTATCTCAACGTTTCTTCGGCAGCATGGTCGTTTTCGGGTCATCTGAAGCAGCGTGCGCTTGCGTTGTCACCAATTCTTCACCAAGACTGCATATGGCGAAAGAAGCCTCTGAACATTCCAACGATTCGCGGCTTAGAAAGCATGTGAGCGAAATGAAATCGTTGAGGCGACATGAGGTCGTTGAAGATCATCGCGGGCCTCGTGCTCGTGGTTGCTGCACTGTTCGTCATCATCGGTGAACAACTGACCGGGGCAAGTGCCAACGCGTTTGTGAACGCGCAGATCACCACGACTCGTGCAC
>DASYHX010000454.1:0-4391 GCA_035998065.1 Pseudorhizobium sp. | reverse complement strand
GCACTCACCCCCTTCTCCGCCAGAGCACGCTCCGCCGCCTGCCGGCTGCTGCGGTCGTCGAACGTCCAGGCTTCGAAGGACTGACCGGGGACAGCATGCGAAACCAGACTGTCCAAGGTGCGCTCGAAGGACTTGCTGAAGATCTTGGTCATCTGAGTTATCCTGTCGTTCTGCCGGTGGGGTCGAGGCTGTCGCGCAGCCAGTCGCCCAACAGGTTGAGGCCGAGCACCGTGAGCAGGATCGCAAGCCCCGGAAAGACGCTGACCCACCAGGCGGTCTGCAGATAGGTACGCCCATCGGCGAGCATGCCGCCCCAGCTTGGGATCGTCGGATCGACGCCGAGCCCAAGAAAGGTCAGGCTGCTTTCCAGCAGGATGTTGTTGGCGACGTTGAGCGTCATCAGAACGATCACCGGGCCGATGAGGTTCGGCAACAGGTGCTGGACAATGATGCGCCAGTCGCGCACACCGATGGCACGCGCGGAGAGGACAAACTCCCGCTCCCGCAAGGTCAGCACGGAACCGCGTACCACCCGCGCATATTGCACCCACTGCGATACAATCAGCAGGATGATCGTGTTGGTCAGGCTGCCGCCGACGATGGCAATGAAGGTAATCGCCAGTAGGATGAAGGGCATGGCAAGCTGAAGATCAGCGAAGCGCATCACCAGCATATCCCAGAAGCCGCGGTAGTAGCCGGCGACGAGGCCCATGAAGACGCCGAAGATCACGGCGCCGATGACCGAGGTGAAGCCGACGAGGAGCGAGATCTTGCCTCCCGCCACCACGCGCGCCAGCACGTCCCGGCCTAGGGGATCCGTGCCGAAGATGTGCTGGATGTCCGTGAACGGCGGGACGAGTCGTGACAGCAGGTTGACCTTTTCAGCACCCGGAAAAAGCACATCCGAGAGAAGCACTGCGCCGCAGATAATGATGGTCAGAGAGGCACCCAGGATGAACTCGAGACTGTGGAACCGCTGCAGGCGTGACGTATTTGCGGCCATGGTGACTACTCCGTGCGGATGCGGGGATCGATCAGCCCGTAGGCAATATCGACTAGGAGATTGATGCCGACGATCAACAGCGAGAGTACGGTGATGACAGCCTGGAGAACCGGATAGTCACGCGCTCCAACTGCATCGAAGGCAAGCGTTCCCAGACCTGGCCAGTTGAAGACGCGCTCGATGACGACAATGCCGCCTAGCAGGCTGCCGAACTGCAGGCCGAAATAGGTGACGAGCGGGATCGCACAGTTGCGCAGCGCGTGCTTGTAGAGCACCTTTGTTTCGCTAAGCCCCTTGGCCCGCGCGACCATGACATACTGTGACTGCAGCGTGTCGAGCATGGTGGTGCGAACGAGGCGGACGTTGGTTGCTGTCAGGATGATGGCCATGGTGGCGCCGGGCATGATGTAGCTCTGGATGCCGCCCATTCCGCTTGGCGGCAGCAGTCCGAGCGTGATTGAGAACAACAGCACCAGCATGGTGGCGAGCCAGAAATTGGGAAAGGATAGCCCGATCAGTGAAAAGATCCGGATCGCCTGATCCAACCCTTTGCCCCGTGACGTTGCGGCCATGATGCCGAGCGGGATCGACAGCACGATCGAAATCGCCATGGAGACGAAGGCGAGCATCAATGTTGCGGGAACGGCATTGCCAATCAGCGTAGAGACTTGTGTGCCACCGACGAAACTGCGGCCGAAGTCTAGAGTGATGATCCCCTTCAGGAAGTCGAAATATTGAACGAAGAACGGTTTGTCCGTCCCGAGCGCTGCACGGATGCGCGCCAGATCATCCTCTGTCATGCTACCGCCACCCTGGAACATGGTCACGGCAGGATCGCCCGTCAGCCGGATGGCAAAGGACACGAGCAGTGTGATGGCGATGACGACGAAGATCGCCTGTAAAAAGCGTTTGACGAGGAAGCCGGCCACGTTCTTTTCCTTGAAGTCGAGGGGGTGCCGCCCCTTTGTAGGACGGCACCGGATCTGACACTTATTCGACGGTGACGTCGGTCAGCTTCAGGCGGTTGTCCGGCGGCGCGATGAAGTTCTTCACCCGCTTGGACACGCCATAGATCGCGTTCGTGTTGTAGAGCGGAAGCTCGAGCGCGCGGTCGGCGACATAGGCGCCGATCTCCTTGAGGATCCGCTCACGCTCTGCACGATCGGTCAGTGGGCGCTGGGACTCCAGGAGCTTGTCGAGCGTTTCGTCCTTTTCGTAGGGGTTCCACTTCTCGCCCGAGTGGTACATCGAGTAAGCCGTGTTGTCGTAGTCGAACGTCCAGCCGCCCCACTTCTGCTGGAACATCGCGCCGGTCTTGCCCTGCGGGATGATGTCGTTCAGCAGCACGTTGGTCTCGTAAGGCTTGATGGTGGCATTGAGACCGACCATCTGCAGGTAGCTTGCCACGACCTGGGCGACCTCGTTCATCGTGGCGTCATTGCCGCGGATGTCGATTTGCAGGCTCGCACCCGGCTCGACGCCAGCTTCTTCAAGAAGCTTCTTTGCCGCTTCCGGGTCGTAGGAAAGCGGAGCGAGCTCTTCGTCATGGCCGAAGGAAAGCGCGCTCTGGAATGTCGCGATTTCGGCGCCCTGTCCGGCCAGGATGGACTCGACGATCGTCTTGCGATCCACCGCCATGATGATCGCCTTGCGGACCTTCGGGTCTGCCGTGATGCCGTCGCGCGTGTTGAAGCGCAGTGAATCGACGGTCGGACCGGGAACGCTGACCACTTCCAGGTTCGGGTCAGCTTCAATGACCGGGATCATGCCGATCGGAATGATCGGCGGGATCACGATGTCGACCCGGCCGGCCTGCAGTTCGGCAACGGCAGTCGCCGGCTCGGTGATGAAGCGGTAGTCGAGTTCCGAAAGCTTCGGCGCGCCACCCCAGTAGTCCTGGAACGCCTCGAGCTTGATGCCAACCTTCGGCTCGTAGGAGACGAACTTGAAAGGACCGGTGCCGACCGGGTTGAGGTTGAAGAAGTCTTCGCCCTTCTCCTCGATATACTTCGGCGGCACGACCATGGCGCCGTAGCCGGCAAGCTTGGTCAGAAGCACTGGGTCGGGCGTGGAAAGTTTCATGTCCACGGTGTAGTCGTCGATGACTTCGACGCTCTCAATCGCAACGTAGTTCGACCGTTGCGGACCCTTTGCACCTTCTTCGCCGAGCAGGCGGTCGAAGGTGTACTTCACGGCTTCCGCGTTGAAGGGCTCGCCATTGTGGAAGGAGACGTTCTGGCGAAGCTTGAACCGGATACGCTTGCCTTCGTCGAGTTCTTCCCAGCTTTCAGCCAGGCCGGGGACGAGCTCCATGTCCGGGCCACGATAGGTCAGCCCCTCGAAGATGTTCGTCGACACAGCCGCCCAGGCGACCAGGAAGGTGTCGATCGGATCCCAGCTGCCCGGGTCCTGCGAGCTCGACAGCGTCAGTTTGCCTTCGGCGTGCGCCGGAGCCGTGAAGGCCGTTCCCGTCATGGCGAGCGCGACGAAAGCGGTCAGAAGTCCCCGTTTCATTATTCTCATGTACCTGTTCCTCTTCAGATGCGTGCGATTTTTCGCGGTTGTTCAGGCACTCTTCGCAACGAAGTGGCCTGGATCGATCTCCTCATGCGCGAGGATTGCGGGCTCGTCGCCGACACGGCGAACGGGATTGGGAATTTCCCCTTCCATCAGGGTGACATTGCGTTCAGCGGTGGGATCGGCCACCGGGACCGCAGACAGTAGTCGGCGCGTATAAGCATGACGTGGCGTCTCGAAGATCTGGCGTCGGCTTCCCATCTCCATGATCTGTCCGAGATAGAGGACCGCCACACGGTGGCTCATTTTCTCCACCACAGCCATGTCATGGCTGATGAAGAGGTAGGCGAGACCGCGTTCCGCCTGCAGATCCATGAACAGATTGATGATCTGCGCCTGGATCGAGACGTCGAGGGCCGACAGCGCCTCGTCCGCAATGATCAGCTTAGGGTCCGAGGCAAGAGCGCGGGCGATACAGATGCGCTGGCGCTGGCCGCCGGAGAACTCGTGCGGGTATCTGCCGGCATGAGCGGAACTAAGGCCAACCCGCTCCAGCAGTTCGTCGACCCGCTGACGCACTGCCTTACCACCGGAGATCAGCCCATGGGTGTTGATCGGCTCCGCGATCGAGAACCCGACGGTCTTGCGCGGATCCAGCGAGGCGAACGGGTCTTGGAAGATGTACTGGACCTCCTGGCGCATCCGAAAGCGCTCGGACGCCGACATTGCGGAATAGCTCCTGCCGTTAAAGGCGATCTCTCCCGAATGGGCCGTCTGCAACTGTTGGATTGTCCGGCCGATGGTCGACTTGCCCGAACCAGATTCGCCAACCAGAGCCAAGGTCTCGCCCGGATAGATATCGAAGCCCACC
>DASYHX010000450.1:0-9482 GCA_035998065.1 Pseudorhizobium sp. | reverse complement strand
TCCTTTTCCGGACCGGATCGCGTGAAAATCCCAAGCTGGCTCGGCGCCATCGACATGGGGCCTGAGCGCCGGAAGACATATTCCAGACCGATCGCCGCCTTGCCGATCATCCGCGATGCCTTTTCGTTCAGCGTCGGCACGCCTGTGACCTTGTAAACCATCCGGAGTTGCAGGTGGTCCTGCAGGTTTTCGCCCACGCTCGCCACTTCCTTGACGACCTCGATGCCCGCCTGGCGCAGCACGTCGCCGCGACCAATGCCCGAGAGCTCGAGGATCTGCGGGGAGCCGATGGAGCCGGCACAGAGGATTGTTTCGCGGGATGCGTAAGCCTGCTTGGCCATGCCGTTGTGCTGGAACTCGACGCCGCGGACTTCTCCCTCCTCCACGAGCAGTCGCCGCGCATGCGCCTTGGTCAAGACCGTCAGGTTCCGCCGGTTCTTTGCCGGGCGCAGGAAGGCCTTCGACGTATTCCAGCGGATGCCGGAGCGCTGGTTGACGTCGAAGTAACCGGAGCCTTCGTTGGTGCCGCGATTGAAGTCTTCTGTTACCGGAATGCCGACCTCTTCGGCCGCCTTCTGGAAGGAATCCAGCACCGCCCAGCGAACACGCGATTTCTCCACCCGCCATTCACCGCCGCTACCATGTAGGTCGTCGCTTCCTTTGTAGTGGTCCTCTGACTTCTTGAAGTAGGGCAGCACGTCGTCCCAACCCCAGCCTTCGCAGCCCATCTGCCGCCACAGGTCGTAGTCGCGCGCTTGGCCCCGCATGTAGATCATGCCGTTGATGGACGAACAGCCGCCGAGAAGCTTGCCGCGCGGATAGGACAGTGAACGGCCGTTCAGCCCCTCTTCCCTCTCCGTCGTAAAGCACCAGTCGGTACGAGGATTATTGATGCAGTAAAGGTAGCCCACCGGGATATGAACCCAGTGATAGTTGTCGGTGCCGCCGGCTTCGAGGAGCAGAACGCGGTTGCGGCTGTCCGCGGACAAGCGGTTGGCCACAACACATCCCGCGCTCCCTGCTCCTATGACGATGTAATCGTACCGGTCGGTCATGCTTCCTCCAAAGGGTGACGGTCCTCGACGCCAAGCGCCGCGACCCGCCCCCCTCACTTATGGTAATCCAACTCCGCTAGTGGCGATGCTCGAAGCCGAGGCTGCGACCGAGGCGGGAGGCATAGAACTCCCCGATAATTCCACGACGGAACAGCAGCACGCAGACCATGAAGACGACGCCGGTAATGATGGTGACCGGGAAGTCGGAGGTCGCAAGGTAGTTCTGCAGCGTGACCACCAGCCCCGCGCCGAAGATCGGCCCGATCAGCGTGCCTATGCCTCCGAGCAGGGTCATCAGGATCACCTCTCCCGACATCTGCCATGCCACGTCCGTCAGCGTCGCGAACTGGAACACCAGAGCCTTTACACCGCCTGCTAGGCCAGCGAGGGCCGCCGACATCACGAAGGCGCCGAGCTTGTAACGTGCCACCGAATAACCGAGCGACGTCGCCCGCGCCTCGTTCTCACGGATCGACTTGAGGATCATGCCGAATGGCGAATTGATGAAGCGCCAGATGATCAAAAGCCCGATCACGAAAACCGAAAGCACGAAGTAGTACATATTGGTGGAGACGCTCAGATCGATCACTCCGAACAGATGTCCACGTGGCACCTGCTGGATCCCGTCCTCACCTTGAGTGAAACCTGCCTGCAGGCAGAAGAAGAAGAACATCTGCGACAGCGCCAGCGTGATCATGGCGAAGTAGATGCCTTGGCGACGGATGGCGACAAAGCCCATCACGAGACCCAGCCCAGCCGCCCCAGCTACACCCAGGAGGATCCCGAGTTCCGGCGTCCAGCCCCAGACCTTTACGGCATGAGCGGTAAAATAGGCCGCGCCGCCGAAGAAGGTCGCGTGTCCGAAGGACAGGAGCCCGGTATAGCCCAGCAGAAGGTTGAAGGCACAGGCGAAGAGCGCGAAGCACAAGAGCTTCATCAGGAAGATCGGGTAAAAGAACAGGGGCGCCACCACGAGGATCGCCAGCCCCGCCATCAGGAAAACAGCATATGTACGCGAAGACCTGGCGGACGATTGATGCCCGAGATCAGTGGTTGAGCTTTGGGAAAGGTCGGTCATGTCAGGCATCCCGTCCAAAGAGGCCGGCTGGCCGGATCAAAAGTACGATCGCCATGATGACGAAGATGACGATGTTGGACGCCTCGGGGTAGAAGACCTTCGTCAAACCCTCCGCGATGCCCAACATGTAGCCGGTGATGATCGCCCCCATGATGGAGCCCATGCCGCCGACCACCACCACGGCGAAGACGACGATGATGAGATTGCTGCCCATCAACGGCGAGACCTGGTAGATCGGCGCGGCGAGCACGCCGGCAAATGCAGCAAGCGCCGCGCCGAAGCCATAGGTGAAGGTGAGCAGCAGCGGCACATTCACCCCGAAGGCCTGCACCAGCACTGCGTTTTCCGTGGCTGCCCGCAAATAGGAGCCGAGCTTCGTCTTCTCGATCAGAAGCCAGGTTCCGATGCAGGCGATCAGCGAGATCACCACCACCCAGCCGCGATAGATCGGCAGGAACATGAAGCCGAGGTTGGTGCCGCCGGCGAGCGCTGAGGGCACCGAGTAAGGCTGGCCGGCCGCGCCGTAGAGATAGCGGAAGGTGCCCTCGATGGTGAGCGCCAGCCCGAAGGTGAAGAGCAGTCCGTAGAGGTGGTCGAGCTTGTAGAGTCGGCTCAGCATCGACCGTTCTATCAGCGCTCCCAACAAACCGACGATTACCGGTGCAAGGAACAGTGCCAGCCAATAGTTGATGCCGAAATACTGGAGCAGAAGCAAGGCGACGAATGCGCCGAGCATGTATTGCGCGCCGTGCGCAAAGTTTATGACGCGCAACAGGCCGAAGATCACCGCAAGGCCGAGGCTCAGCAGAGCGTAGAACGAGCCGTTGATCAGCCCAATCAGCAGCTGGCCGAGAAATGCCTGAACGGGGATACCGAAGATCATCGTCATCATCAGACTCCCAGCACGCTATGCAGCATGTCCATCCGCTCCGGCAGTTCCCTCACCGGAAAATCGGCCACCATCTGCCCGTGGTCCATCAGGTAAAAGCGGTCGGCGACCCTGCTTGCAAACCGGAAGTTCTGTTCAACGAGAAGAACAGTGATGCCGCGCTCCTTGAGCTTCTTCAAAACCTCTCCGATCCGTTGAACGATAACGGGAGCAAGCCCTTCGGTCGGCTCGTCGAGGATCAGCAGTCGTACGCCGGTCCTCAGGATGCGGGCAATCGCCAGCATTTGCTGCTCGCCACCGGAGAGTTTCGTTCCGGGGCTTTGACGCCGCTCCTGGAGATTGGGGAAGAGGTCATATATCTCGTTTACCGACATGCCGTCGCCGGCAACCACCGGCGGCAACATCAGGTTTTCTTCGACGGTTAGGGTTGCGAAGATCCCGCGCTCTTCCGGCACAAATCCGATGCCGGCGTGGGCTGTGCGATGCAATGGCACGCCCATCATGTCGCGCCCGTCGAACATGATCTGGCCCTTCCGCTCTCGCAAAATTCCCATGATCGTCCTGAGGGTCGTGGTCTTGCCAACCCCGTTGCGGCCGAGGATGGTGACCATTTCCCCTTCGCCGACTGTCATATCCACGCCGTGCAGCACATGGCTTTCGCCGTACCAGGCGTTGAGCCCGCGCACTTCAAGAAGAGGTTTCATCTCAAGCCTCCTCCGTACCCATATAGGCAGTACGAACCCTAGGATCCTGGCTGACGGTCGCGTAATCGCCCTGAGCAAGGATCTCGCCCCGCTGCAAGACGGTCACGTGGTGGCAGATGTCGGCCACCACAGAAAGATTGTGCTCCACCATCAGCACTGCCCGCTCTCGGGCCACTTCCCGAATGATGCCGGAAATATTGCCGATGTCCTCCTGCCCCATCCCGGCCATCGGCTCGTCAAGCAGCAGCACCTTTGGATCGAGGGCAAGCGTGGTTGCGATTTCCAGGACACGCTTGCGGCCATAAGAAAGGTCGGCAGCAAGCGCATTGCGCTCGTTGGACAACCCTACCGCGGCGAGCAATTCCTCCGCGCGCACGTTCAGCCGGTCCAGCGAACTCATCGGCAGCCAGAACTGCGTGGCGAGCCCGTTCGGGCGCTGCAGCGCCACCCGGACGTTGTCCAGCACGGTAAGGTGAGGAAAGACCGCCGAAATCTGAAACGAACGCACGAGCCCCATGCGTGCCACCTTGTCCGGGGCCGAATGCGTGATGTCCGTTCCCAGAAGGCTGATCGTTCCTGCAGAGGGCTGCAGGAACTTCGTCAGCAGATTGAAGACCGTCGTCTTCCCCGCACCGTTGGGGCCGATTAGAGCGTGCACCTGTGCGTGGCGAACATCGAGATCGACGTCGTTCACCGCGGCAAAAGCGCCGAAGGTCTTGCTCAGGCCGCGGGCGGAAAGCACCACCCGCGGCTCTTCAAGACTCTGGACTGCAGGCTGCGCCATGATGGCTTACTGCACCAGCTCGCAACCGC
Source organism: Pseudorhizobium sp. (assembly GCA_035998065.1). Taxonomy (GTDB): domain Bacteria; phylum Pseudomonadota; class Alphaproteobacteria; order Rhizobiales; family Rhizobiaceae; genus Neorhizobium. The sequence continues at coordinate 4,943 of DASYHX010000450.1, read as the reverse complement.
TCTCGGCGGGGTCGATGTAGGCCTCGTCACCCGGGATGGTCGACAGCACGTTGAAGTAATCCCACGGCTCATCGCTCTCGCCCGGCTTCTTCACCTGAAGCAGGTACATATCGTGGATCATGCGGCCGTTGGCACCCACCTTGCCGTTGCGGGCGAAGAAATCCTCCACCGGCATTTCGTGCAGCGCTTTCGCCACCGCCTCGGTCTCATCAGTACCGGCCTTCTCGGCGGCCTTCAGGTACTGCATCACGGCCGAATACGTGCCAGCGTGGACCATGTTCGGCATTGAACCGGTACGCTCGAAGAAGCGTTTGCCAAATTCGCGGCTTTGATCGTCCAGGTTCCAGTAGTAGCCTTCCGTCAGTGTCAGACCCTGCGCTGCCTCGACACCCAGTCCGTGCACTTCTGCAAGGGTGAAGAGCAGGGCCGCAAGATTCTGCCCTCCCGCAGTGATGCCAAACTCGGCTGCCTGCTTGATGGCATTCGCAGTATCGAGTCCCGCATTGGCAAGGCCGATCACCTTCGCGCCGGAGGACTGGGCCTGCAGCAGGAAGGAGGAGAAGTCGTTGGTCGCCAACGGATGGCGCACCGAGCCAACGACGTTACCGCCAGCCGACTTCACGAACTCGCTGGTCTGCTCCTCCAGGGAGTAGCCGAAGGCGTAGTCCGCAGTGAGGAAGAACCAGCTGTCACCACCCTGCTTCACCAGCGCCCCGCCGGTGCCCACGGCAAGAGCATGCGTATCATAAGCCCAGTGGAAGCCGTAGGGGCTGCACTGCTTGCCGGTAAGGTCAGTCGTCGCGGCGCCCGTTACAATGTTGATCTTCTGCTTTTCCCTGCTGAGGGCCTGCACAGCGAGCGCCACGGAAGAGGTCGTGAGTTCCATGATGGCATCGACCTGCTCGGTGTCGTACCACTGGCGAGCGATGTTGGAGGCAATGTCCGGCTTGTTCTGATGATCGGCGTCGACAATCTCGACCGGAACGCCGAGCACCTTTCCGCCGAAGTCTTCCACAGCCATCTTGGCAGCTTCAACGGACGACTTGCCGCCAAAGTCTGCATAGACACCCGATTGGTCATTCAGGATACCGATCTTGACCTTGTCGTCCGACGCACTTTGCGCCAGTGCGGCCGTGCTTCCCGCCAGCAGAATTGCAAGCGAGGCGATCAGGTTCTTTTGCATAATGTTCTCCTCCCAGAGAAATGCCAGAGCGCGAGTCTGTTCAAATATGGAAGCCGTCCTCCTCAAGACGGCTGCTCCACTGCTTATCGTTTCGGAATTCTACGGTTGACGCAAGGGAATTTGGGGCACTAATTGCAAACAGTGCCTGTGCATTTTTGAACAGAGTTGCGATGACCGCCAGCCCTAACTTTACCTGGGACGACCTGCAGTACTTTCTAGCGGTCGCACGAACAGGCCAGCTTTCAACAGCGGCGCGTCACCTGAGGACCAGCCATGCGACGGTCTCCCGGCGCATCGACCGGTTGGAGTTCTCCTTGAAGGTGAAGCTGTTTGAACGCAATCCCCGGGGATACATGCTGACGGCGATCGGACAGCGGTTCATCGAGGCGGCAGAGAGGATCGAAGCGGAGACCGATCGTCTTCAAGCCGATGTGGCGGCCGGAACAACAGCTCAAAAAGGGGTTGTTCGTCTGAGTGCGCCAGAGGGATTCGCCAACTTCTTTCTGAGCCATCGGCTGGGCAGCTTCCAGGCGCAACACCCAAACATCTCACTTGAACTGGTTACGATCCAGCAGATCATGTCGCTTTCGCGAAAGGAAGCAGACCTTGCGGTCACGCTGGATCCACCCAAAGGCGGCCCTTACAAGACCGAGAAGATCAGCGACTACGTCCTCAACGTTTATGCTTCGCAGCGATACCTGCAAGGGGCAAGCTCCATCACATGCAGGGAAGACCTACTGGCACATCCCTTCATCGGCTATATTGAAGATATGATCTTTGCACATGGGCTCGACTACATGCGCGACGTCCACCCCGGGATCAAGCCGCACTTCCAGAGCTCCAGCATCTTCGCCCAATTGACGGCCACCAAAGGACACCTCGGCCTCTGCGTGTTGCCACACTTCATTGCACGGGCGCAGCCCGATCTGAAAATCGTTCTACAGGACGAAGTGACGCTGACCAGGAACTATTGGCTGGTCTGCCACCGCGACCTCAGCCATGTGCCACGGGTAAGGGCGGTTGCCGACTTCATATTCGCTGCCGTACATGCAAACCAAGATGCCTTCCTTCGAACGGCGCCGACGCTTGGGCATTCCGAAGTGTGAAGTCGTCGCAGCCCGCAATCGCTTATCGCAAACGCCACTGCAAGCTCCAAAAATTCGCATCCGAAGGGAACAAAACTGCGTTTCGTCAATTGAGGGAGGTTAACTGCCATCCGATGGCAGGGGGGAAATGCATTGAGGGACAGTCTTGCACAGGTGACGTTGACCGAGGAGGAACGCTACCGGCTTCTCATCGACGCCATCACTGATTACGCGATCTACATGCTCGACCCGGCTGGGAAGGTGAGCAGTTGGAATCCTGGAGCCGAGCGTTTCAAGGGTTATCGCTCTCACGAAATCCTGGGCGAACATTTCTCGCGCTTCTATACGGACGAGGATCGTGCAGTCGACCTCCCCGCACGTGCGCTTAGGATCGCCCGATCGGAGGGGAGGTTCGAGAACGAGGGGTGGAGGGTTCGCAAGGACGGCAGCAGGTTCTGGGCCCATGTGATCATCGACCCGATCTGGAGCCCCTCCGGTGATCTTCTGGGCTTCGCAAAGGTCACGCGTGACCTCACGGAACGCAGACAGGCGGAAATGGAGCTCCGGAAGAGCGAGCAGCAGTTCCAGTTGCTCGTTCAGGGCGTCTCCGACTACGCCATCTTCATGCTGGATCCGGACGGTTACGTCACCAACTGGAACCTTGGCGCAGAACGCATCAAGGGGTACCGCGCAGACGAGATCGTTGGTTCGCACTTCTCCCGCTTCTATACGGAGGAGGACCGCCTGGCCGGTCTCCCTGAACTGGGACTTGAAACGGCACGACGGGAAGGACGCTTCGAGAAGGAAGGCATCCGCCAGCGCAAGGACGGCTCTCCATTCTGGGCTCATGTCGTGCTCGACGCCATTCGCGATGAGACAGGCAGCCTGATCGGCTTTGCCAAGATCACGCGCGACATTACAGAGAAGGTTGAAGCTCAGAAGGCGCTGAATCAGACGCGGGAGGATCTCTTTCAGGCCCAAAAGATGGAAGCCATTGGTCAGCTGACAGGCGGGATCGCCCATGATTTCAACAACCTGTTGATGGCAATACTTGGCAGCCTCGAGATCCTCAAGAAGAGACTCCCTGATGATCAGAACCTGATTCCGCTGCTGGACAATGCTCTTCAAGGCGCTGAGCGGGGTGTTGCACTGGTCCAGCGCATGCTCACCTATTCGCGCAAACAGAATCTCAACATGACACCGGTGGATGTGCCCCGGGTGATCGCGAACCTGATGGAATTTATTCCGCGGTCTGTTGGCGCGAACGTCTCGATAGAGACCTCCTTGCCCGACACTCTTCCGCCCGTGCTTACGGATTCCGTTCAACTGGAAACAGCGATCCTCAACCTGATCGTCAATGCCCGCGATGCTATGTCCCAAGGCGGCATGATCAGGATATCTGCGGACAGGGCCAGTGACCCGACCGGCAAAGATCCCGATGCGCAGTTCATCCGCATTTCCGTCAGCGACTCGGGTGAAGGTATGGAGCCGGAGACGCTTCAGCAGGCCACCACCCCCTTCTTCACCACCAAGGGTGTGGGCAAGGGCACGGGACTAGGCCTTTCGATGGTCCAGGGGCTGGCCGAGCAATCCGGCGGGCGTTTGCTGATAGAGAGCATCAAGGGCCAAGGCACCACGGTCTCCCTCGTACTGCCGGTTGCAGATACAACCTTCGCGGAGGTCTCCCATGCCGAAACCGCTCCTCCAGTCAGCGAAAGTCGAGTTCCTGCCCCTATCACTGTTCTGGCAGTGGATGACGATTCGCTGGTCCTGATGAACACGACGCTGATGCTGGAAGATCTCGGCCACACGGTCATCGAGGCCTTCAATGGGCAGGATGCGTTGGAGACACTTCACGGTGGCGCGGAGGTCGACCTCGTCATAACCGATCACTCGATGCCGCGCATGACGGGCGCCGAACTCGCTGAACGCGTCAATGCCGAATGGCCTCACCTACCTATCATTCTTGCAACCGGCTATGCGGAGCTGCCTTCTGGCAACGAAGGACACTGGCCGAAGCTCTCAAAGCCATTCAGCCAGAGCGAATTGCAGGATGCCATACAAGCAGCACTTCAAGTGCGTCTTGAACAAAAGCGTTCCGCCAGACGTTGAACCAAAAGTTCTGCTCGGAGATTTGACCATGGTTTTCAAACATCAGAGTTTTCACGAAGAACCGCCTGTCGTGGAAACAGAATTTCCCCCCGAAGCTACGCTCGAAGGAGCCGTGTCAGACGCGCTGGGCGCCGTTGGCGGGATCGACGCGACGGGGATCAAGGTGGTCGCCGAAGGCGCGACGATCATATTGACCGGATCGGTCATGTACGAGAGTGAAGTGGCGCGCGCCGAGGAAGTCGCGAGAAGCATTCCGGGCGTTACCGCCGTTCGCAATCACATCACGACCGGCAGAATTGCCTGACGACAGGGTCACGAAGACCACGGAACGAAGAAGGCCCGGACTTTGATCCGGGCCTTCTTCGTTCTATTCGCGCGGTAATGCGTAGGCGATGACATAGTCTCCCGGCGTCGTGCCGATCGATCCGTGCCCTCCCGCAACCATGACAACAAACTGGCGACCATCTTCGACAGCATAGGTCATCGGAGTTGCCTGCCCCCCCGCTGGGAGGCGTGCCTGCCAAAGCTGCTCCCCGTTCGTGAGGTTGTATGCCCGCAGGTAA
>DASYHX010000407.1:0-7621 GCA_035998065.1 Pseudorhizobium sp. | reverse complement strand
CAGGACGGCAAGTCTCTACGCCCGATCGACGACCTGCGGGCCGTTGTCCGCAGCAATCTCGGAAATCTCGGCTGACGATCCACCAGCCGCGAACAGAAATTCTCGTTCCGGTCTTTGTACCTCCAGTCCCGGAAGAGAATAAAATGACGCCCGGAGGAGGCTGACCTCCGGGCGTTATCTTTTTCAGGTGGCGACGCCAAGGCCCGCAAGATCCGCCTTCAGTTGCGTCGCATCGGTGAACTGCACCGCCTGCCAGCCTGCCGCCCTTGCTCCCTCCACATTGGCAAGAGAGTCGTCGATGAAAAGTGTCGACTGCGGTTCCAGGCCAAAATCCCGAGCATGTTTCTCGTAGATCTCCCGATCCGGCTTGATCAGTTCAATCTCGCCAGACACCGTGACGCCGCGCGGCTTGTTGAGGAACGGATACATCTCCTGGGCATGGCGGAACGTGTCGGCGGCGAAGTTCGTCAGCATCGTCACGTCGTTTCCTTTGTCGATCAGCCTTTCCATGATCCTGACGCTGTCCTCATAGGCGTAAGGGACCATCTCGGGCCAATGCTGCCGAAAGGCCCGGATCTGTTCCTCCCGCTCCGGAAACCTCTCGACAAGAAGCGCCTCCGCATTCGGCCACGAGCGGCCGCGGTCTTGCTCAAGGTTCCACTCGTGCGTGCAGACATTGGCAAAGAACCAACGACGCTCTTCCTCGTCCGGGATCAGTCGGCGATAGGGCAGAGTGGGATCGTAGTGGATCAGCACCTTGCCGATGTCGAAGACGATATGGTTGATCTGGCCTGCCATAGAATTCCCTTGCAGCTAGATGGCCTGTTTCCTGACGGCCAGGGGAATAGCCTGACCAATGACCTTTTTCATGACGGTCGGTAGCGCCTGGGCGTCGAGATTGGTGACAGGTTCCCACCAGCCTTCTCCCGTTTCTCCAGTCTCCGTCCTCGCTCGAAAGACAGTGAGCCGAAGCTCGAAGTGCGTGAAGACGTGGGTGATGGTCCCGCATGTCTCCCATTGTGCCGGAAAGGGTGCGTGATCCGCCGTCGCACCCCCATCCTGCCGGGCCGTCCAGCCGGTTGTTGGGACTTCCGTCATGCCCCCGAGGAGGCCACTTGCGCCTCTTCGCCTGAGAAGGATTGCGCCCTCGCTGTTGACGGCGACGAAGGCGGCGCCGGTACGCACCGGCTTGTCCTTTTTGGCGGCTTTCACGGGGAAGCGTTCCGGGTCATCCTTGGCGAACGCAAGACATCGTTCACGGATCGGACAGAGAGCGCAAGCCGGCCTCTTCGGCGTACAGATGGTGGCGCCGAGATCCATCATGGCCTGCGCGAAATCGCCAGGCCGATCCGCCGGCGTCAGTTCTTGGACGCGCGCCTTCATCAATGGTTTGGAGCCGGGCAGCGGGGCATCGATAGCGTAAAGCCGGGAAACCACGCGTTCCACATTGCCGTCCAATACCGGAGCCTGACGGTTGAACGCGATGGCGGCCACGGCGGCGGCCGTATAGTCGCCGATGCCAGGCAGGGAGCGAAGTGCGTCCTCGGTGTCGGGGAAGACGCCGTCATGGTCATTCGCCACGGCTTCCGCGCACTTCTTCAAGTTGCGAGCACGGGCATAGTAGCCAAGCCCTGCCCATGCCGCCATGACATCCTCCGTCGCTGCGGCGGCAAGGTGATCGACCGTCGGCCACTGTTGGAGGAACTTGCCGAAGTAGGGTTTCACCGCCTGCACCGTCGTCTGCTGCAGCATCACTTCCGACAGCCAGATCCGATATGGGTCCGGCCGTGTTCCCTGGGCCGCAGCCTTTGGAGAGATCCGCCAGGGCAGGTCGCGATGATGCTTGTCATACCATGCAAGGACGGCTTGGGCTGTGGAGGCGGCGATCACTGACTGGAAAGTTCTCTGCACGTGCGATAGGGCAGTGGTATCTGCCTGAACTGCAACCAGTCAACGAAAGATCACAAGTGAAACTCCCCTCCATGCAAACGAACACCCTGGTCGGTGCCGGTTCTGTCGGTGCTTTGGCGGGATTGGCAGGCTCCGTCATCACGATCCTTCTCGCCGTCTCAATGCTCTGGGCGCTTGTTCTGCTGGTGCTCAAGCGCATCTCGCCGAAGTATCAGCGAAGCGATCTGCTTGTTGTGGTGCCAGCTTTCCTTTTCGTTTTCGTGACCACTGGTGCCGCCTTCTTCAGTTGGCAAGACGATCAGTCCGCCACGTTCATACTGCAACGGCTGGGTCGTCTTCTGCCTTTCCTGTTCTTCCCGTTGATACTCCCCCGCTTTCGCACAGCCGAGCCTTCCAAGCTCGTCGATGCCTTCATCCTTGGAAGCTCTCTCTGCGGAATCCTTGCCTTGCCACTCGCGCTCCTGCAGGTCGGCTGGTATGACATTCGAGCGGAAGGTGGCGCCGGCAACGCCATCCCGTTCGCAATGGTGAGCGCCTTCTTCGGCTCGATATCGCTGTTGAACGTGGTTCATGAGGCGAGATGGCGCGGGGCGCTTGGACTTGCTGGCTTCCTGGCTGCGGTTATCTGCCTGCTCCTGTCGGAGTCGAGGGGGCTCTTGCCAATCCCGGCGGTTGCCGTTGTTGCCATCCTGATCTTTTATCCCGAACAACTGGCTCGCCTCAAGAACGCGAAGGTTCTCGCTCTTCTAGGTGGGATCCTCGCCGTCATCATGCTGATCGCCTACAGCCGCATGGAGCGGCTTCTGCTATTGGTGAATTCGCTTTTTGAGCTGCAGCCAGACGCACAGGACAATTCGACGGATCTTCGGCTGGCGATGTGGGAGCATGCAGCGCGCCTGATCAGTGAACACCCCGTGTTGGGTTATGGAATACAGAACAGGCGCGACCTGATGGCGCAGATCGGTCTCGACTACAGCCACTTTCACAACGGATTCCTGACCACCTTTGTCGACAGCGGTGCAATCGGTTTTGCCGCGGTCACACTGCTGATCTTCGCCCCGTTGCTTTGTGTCCTCTACAATCCCTCCAGAGTCTGCTGGAGGCCGCGCCTTTTCATTGCAACCATGATGGCGTCCACCTACGCGCTTGGCGGAATGACCAACTTCATTTTCCTCCACGACATCTATGATAGTGTCTTTCTCTGGTCCGCTCTTGTTGTAGCCATGCCGTTTGCAGGGGCAGGTCTGCGGGAACAGGAACTGGAGAAGCGCATTGGGGCGTGAGACAAGGCCCAACCGCAAGGGCGAGATGCAGATCGCGGAGGTTGCCAACGGGATCATCGATCCCGTCCTGGCGCGTCGGGCCGGGATATCGACCTCTCTTCTGGGCTCATGGGATGAAATTGCCGGGGAAGACTTCGCTGACTGCAGCCGACCGGAAAAGATCTCTTGGCCTCGTCAAAATGCTTCTGACGAGGCGGGTGGATACCATCCTGGGGTGCTGACGATCGCCTGTGAAGGTGCTCGCGCGCTCTTCCTGACGCATGCGCAAGGCGAGCTGATCGCCCGCATCAACGCCTTTTTCGGCTTTCCGGCCGTGCGCCAGATCCGCATCGTCCAGAAGCCGGTTTCGATGGCCGCGAAGCACCGCCCCCGGCCGCAGCCGCTGAAAGGAGATGCCGCAAGACGGCTCGACGGCATGATGGAAGGGATCGAAAGCGACGCGCTGAAGAGGGCTGTCGCCCGCCTTGGCACTGCCGTCCTGCAGAAGAAGAGCTGAATTCGTACACCTGCCGTTCAGTTTGCGGTTGTCACAAAGCTTTGAAGCAATTCGCTGTTCGCCACCTTGTTCCGGTAGGGCGGGCGGGATACGGAATGAAACCTTTTTGCAATCTAAGGCAGGTGTTTGATGAAGATGACCGAAACCACCATCACCCGGCGCGCACTTCTGGGCGGCGTCGCAGCCGCGTCCCTGATGGTCGCGTTGCCCTTGTCGGCGACGCGCGCCTTCGCTCAGGAACTGCCCGAATCCCAAGGCGATGTGGATATGGCTGAAGTCCTGAAGCCGGGCCCGCTGCCGGAGATGGCGATCGGCGAGGAGAACGCGCCGGTTACGATCGTCGAGTACATGTCGATGACCTGCCCGCATTGCGCGACGTTCCACAACACGACCTTCGACGAGATCAAGACCAAGTATGTGGACACGGGCAAGGTGCGCTTCATCATCCGCGAATTTCCCTTCGACCCGCGCGCTGCGGCCGCTATCATGCTCGCGCGCTGCAATCCATCGAACCCGCAGGAAATGAGCACGCCAGAACAGTATTTCCCGATGGTATCGATGCTGATGAAGCAGCAGAATACCTGGGCGGCAGCTGAAGACGGCCGCGCGGCACTCCTCCAAATGTCCAAACTGGCCGGTTTCTCACAGGAGACTTTCCAGGCCTGCTTGACGAACCAGCAGCTTCTCGATGATGTGAACGCAACGATGAAGCGTGGTGCCGACGAGTTCGGTGTCAATTCGACGCCGACCTTCCTCATCAACGGCGAGCGCTATGCGGGGGCCATGTCTGTTGAAAGCATGTCGGCTCTTATCGACAGCTTGCTCTGAGACCGTTCATGATCTGAGCGGCGGTGGCACACGCGTGTCCGCCGCCCGCCTCTGGTGCGCGGCATGAAGTTCAACAAGCTGCGCGTCCTTGGTTTTAAGTCCTTCGTCGAGCCGACCGAATTCATCATTGAGCGCGGCCTGACCGGCGTTGTGGGGCCCAACGGCTGCGGCAAATCAAACCTTGTCGAAGCTCTGCGCTGGGTGATGGGGGAAAACTCCTACAAGAACATGCGCGCGTCCGGCATGGACGACGTCATCTTCTCCGGCTCCGGCAACCGCCCGGCTCGCAATACGGCCGAGGTCTCTCTCTTTCTCGACAACAGTGACCGTACTGCCCCTGCGGCCTTTAATGATTCCGACGAGATCCAGGTGTCGCGCCGCATCGAGCGCGAGAACGGCTCCGTCTATCGCATCAACGGCAAGGAGGCACGCGCCAAGGACGTCCAGCTCCTGTTCGCCGATGCGTCGACGGGTGCACGGTCGCCGTCCATGGTCGGGCAGGGGCGCATCGGCGAATTGATCAACGCCAAGCCGCAGGCTCGCCGGCAGTTGCTGGAAGAAGCGGCTGGCATCTCGGGCCTCCATTCGCGGCGCCACGAAGCCGAACTCCGGCTGCGCGGGGCCGAGACAAACCTGGAGCGGCTCGAGGACATAACGGCGCAGCTCGAAAGCCAGATCGAAAGCCTGAAGCGACAGGCTCGCCAGGCCAACCGGTTCAAGATGCTGTCCGCCGATATCCGCGCGCGTGACGCCATGCTTCTCCACATCCGCTGGTCACAAGCCAGCGAGGCGGAACTGGAAGCCGAAGCGGCTCTCAACCAGGCGACGATGGTCGTGGCCGAAAAGGCGCAGGCGCAGATGGAGGCAGCAAAGACGCAAGCCATCGCCAGCCTGAAGCTGCCGGAGTTGCGGGAAGAAGAGGCCAAGGCGGGGGCAGCCCTCCAGCGCATCCAGATCGCCCGCACCCAGCTGGACGAAGAGGCGGGGCGTCTCCTGAAGCGCCGCGACGAACTCAGCCGCCGGTTGCTGCAGCTGGCCGAAGATATCCGCCGCGAAGAGCAACTCGTCGCCGATAACGCGAGCTTTCTGAACAGGCTCGACGAGGAAGAGCAGGAAATCAACGACATTCTCTCCGATGCTGGAGCCGAGGCAGAAGAGGTGCGCGAGGCTTTCGAAGCGGCGGCAGCCACCCTTGCAGAAAGCGAGCGTTTATTTGCCGCCGTGACCGCGGAACGTGCCGAAGCTGCTGCGGCGCGCACGCAGCTGGAGCGACAGATCCGCGACCTTGGAGAGCGCCGCCAAAGACTGGACCGGCAGATCCAGGAGGGAGAAGCGGAACTGCAGGCGACGGGGGAGAGGCTGTCGACGCTCGACGACCCGGCAGAGCGGCGCGAGCTTGTCGAAGCGGCCGAATACGCGCTGGAGGACGCCCTTGCTCACGCCGAAGTCGTGGAGGCTGCCTTGGCAGAAGTACGCTCGGCAGAAGCCGAAGCCCGGCTGCCGGTGGAGGGCGCACGCTCGCGGCTGAACGGCGTCGAGACCGAGGCTCGCACGATCTCCCGCATGCTCGCGGCCGGTGAAGTCGCCGGCGGTTTCCCGGTAGTCGCCGAAGCAACTCGTGTGGATCGCGGCTACGAGGCTGCACTGGGAGCCGCGCTGGGAGACGATCTCGAGAGCTCAACGGATCCGTCTGCTCCTGCTTTCTGGACTGCCAACGGAGAGGCATCATCCGACCCTTCGCTGCCGGCAGGCTGTCCGGCCCTGTTGACCCACGTATCCGCGCCGCCTGAACTCACGCGCCGCCTGGCACAGATCGGTGTGGTTGCTACCGAGGATGCGCGGCGCCTGATGGCAGAACTTAAGCCAGGCCAGAAGCTGGTGACCCGGGAGGGGGCGGTTTACCGCTGGGACGGACATATAGCAGGTTCGGAAGCACCCGGCGCCGCTACCCTGAGGCTCTCCCAGAAGAACCGCTTGGTGGAACTGGAAAGCGAACTGGAGGAGGCGAGGATCATCCTTTCCGATGCCGAGCTCGCTCTGACCGATGCGGTTGCGCGCACGGCGCGTGAGGAAGCTCGCCTTGGCGAAAGCCGCGACCGCGCTCGCATCGCGACGCGCCAGCTGTCGGAAGCACGCGAAGCGCTCGCGGCAGCAGAACGAGCCGCGGGCGACTTGCTGCGCCGCCGCGACGTGGTGACGGAAGCCCTCAACCAGATACGTGCACAGATCGAGGATCTCCTGGTGCAGGAGGAAAACGCGCAGATCGAGATCGCGGATGCTCCGGACTTGACGGAGATCGACGGTCGCCTGCGCAACCAGCAACTGGCCGTCGCCACTGACCGAAGCCTTCTGGCAGAAGCGAGGGCTCGGTACGAAGGCTTGAGTCGCGAGATCGAGGCCCGTCGCCGTCGGCTGGCTGCGATAGGTCAGGAGAGATCTGCGTGGCAGGGGCGCGCCGCGAGCGCCGACCACCACGTGGCCACTCTGCGTGCTCGGGAGGAAGAGGCACGTGAGGAATTGGCCGATCTGGAAGCGGCTCCGGAAGAGCTGGAGGAGCAGAGGCGGACCCTCCTTTCGCAGTTGCAGAAGGCCGAGGTCACGCGCAAGGCGGCTGCCGACAAGCTTGTCGAGGCGGAGAGCCGTCAGCGGGACGCGGATCGCGTGGCAACCAGTGCCTTGGCGGAACTTGCAGAGGCGCGCGAGAAACGTGGGCGCGCCGAAGAACGGCTCGTCTCTTCGGCCGAGCGCCGCCACGAAAGCGAACAGCGCATTCGGGAGGGGCTTGGTGTTGCGCCACAGGAGGTTTTGCGCCTGACAGGCGTGACGCCGGGGGCGAGCCTTCCGGACGCCCGCGATATCGAGCGCGAGATCGACCGGCTGAAGATCGAGCGAGAGCGCCTGGGCGCGGTCAACCTGCGCGCCGAGGAGGAACAGAAGGAACTTTCCGACAAGCTCGAGGCGTTGATCCGCGAGCGCGACGACATCATCAATGCCATACGCAAGCTACGCGGTGCAATCCAGAACCTCAATCGCGAAGGTCGGGAGCGGCTGATCGCGGCCTTCGAAGTGGTCAAGGCAGAATTCCAACGCCTCTTCACCCACC
>DASYHX010000364.1:0-12991 GCA_035998065.1 Pseudorhizobium sp. | reverse complement strand
GAGCTTGGCCGCCATGGCCGCTCCCTTGACGGGCCGACCATGTCCGGAGATGAGGATGTCCGGGTTGAGCCTCGACAGCAGCTCGGCGGAATCTTCGGACAGCTCCCAGTCCGGTGTAAGATAACGCGGAGGGCCGTGGATTTCCGGCTTCTGCATCATGACTTCATAGGCGGACTCTTGACCTGTCGTGATGACAGCATCGCCCGCGATCAAGGTGCGATCACTGTCGCGCCAGAGCGATATGTGTCCGGGTGTGTGGCCGGGAGTATGAAGCCATCTCCAGTCTGGCATGAAGGGCAGGCTTCCGTCTTCGGGCAGGCTTTTCAGTCGCGCGCCAACATTGACAGGAGACCGCGGATAGAGCGGAGACAGCAATGACATGGCACCACCTCCGACCCATGGATCAGCTGGCGGATAGGCCGCTTCACCATTCAAGTACGGCGCTTCCAGGGGATGCGCGTAAACCGGTACGTCCCAATGCCGGGAAAGCTCCTCCACCGAGCCGGCGTGGTCAAAATGCGCGTGGGTCATCACGATGGCGGCAGGACGCTTGTCTGCGAACCGTCGCTCCGCGCACTGTTGAATGGTACCCTTGGATGTAGGCAGACCCGTGTCGATCAGGACCCATCCTTCTCGACCCGGTTGGCCGTAGAAGATAACGTTTGCGATGGACAATTTGCGGTATGAAAGGTCGTCTGCGAAAGCCTTGGTTCCGTCGTCACAGTCGACAAGCGGAGCGAGATCGGCGTCCGAGAGCGCGAGTTGGTTCGTCATGGTGATCTCCTAGAAGCAAGCCCTCCCGACAGCCGCTCGGGTCCAGTGAATCCGCGGCGGTCGCTGCGGCGATCTCAGTTGCTGTCCTTTTGCTCCTTGTCGCGCTTTCTTTCGTGGTCCTCCTTGAGCTCCTTTTCCGTCAGATGCGGCCGTTGAACGTCTCGCACGTCCAGCGCGCCGCCTGTTGTCGTCTCAGGTCTGGATTGTTCCGTCATGGTTGCATCTCCTTGCTCTGCAGCCAACAGCGTGACAGGGAAATTGTTCCTCTTTTCGGAAGGTCATGATCCGGAACGGAACCTTCGCCAGCGGCGGAGGTTCAAGAGGAGATTTCTCAAGGGCGGCAGTATCGATGATCAAGAAGACTTCGGCAGAAGTGCCGAGCGCGGATTTTGACCAATTGGCCTCAGCCCGCGGTATTCCTCCAGACTACGAGGATCTTCAGGGCGAGGTGAGAGCGGTGCCGAAAGCGACGCGGCGCCGGATTCTCGACGCTTTGGGCATTCCAGAAGATCTTGATGCGATGGGTGCCGAAGTAGAGAAGCTCAAGCCACCTCAGCTCAAGCTCAATGGGGAAACCTCCTGCTATTTGCCGGAGTTCCTGTCTGAGGGACCGATCTGGGGAATCTCTCTGCAGCTATACGAGCTTCGCTCCCGCCGGAACTGGGGGATCGGGGATTTTGCGGACCTCAGACAGATGTGCGAGATTGCGGCATCTGCGGGAGCCGATTTCATCGGACTGAGCCCTCTGCACGCTCTCTTCCTTGGAGAGCCGGAACGCTGCAGTCCCTACTCCCCGTCCAGCCGCATCTTTCTGAGCCCGCTTTATATCGCCGTCGATGAGCTAGATGGTTTCGAAGCCGCCTGGCCCAATCCCCAGGAACTGGAGAGCCTTCGCGAGCAAGAGGTTGTGGATTATCGAGGCGTAACGCGTCTCAAGCTCAAGGTATTGCGACAGATCTGGAATGCCAGCGACGCGAATAGGAACACGATCGAGTACCAGAACTTCAAGAACGACAGAGGCGACGATCTCAGACGGCACGCTCTCTTCGAGGCTCTTTCGCTCCATCTGACGGATCTCGGCCATGGCAGCGGTTGGTCGCAGTGGCCTTCCGAGTTTCGGGAATGGGACAGCCCTGCTGTCCGCCATTTTGCCGAAATGCATGCGGGGGAGGTCGAGTTTCATATTTGGTTGCAGTGGCTCGCCGCCAAGCAGCTTGCAGAGGTTACAGAAGAAGCTAGGCGCTTGGGAATGCGCGTCGGCCTCTACTTCGACCTCGCTGTTGGAGAAGCGCCGGACGGATCTTCGACATGGGGCACGCCCGATCTGGCTTTGCCTGGTCTGCGCGTTGGTGCACCCCCCGACGTCTTCAGCACCAGTGGCCAGGACTGGGGACTTGTCGCTCTTTCCCCTATGGCACTCCAGGCTCGGAAGATGCGCCCGTACAGGGACCTCATTGACGCATCCATGCGCTTTGCAGGCGCCCTGAGAATCGACCACGCCATGGGAATTTGGCAGCTTTTTCTTTTGCCGGAAGGAGAGACGCCAGCTGTGGGCGGATACCTCCGCTATCCGTTCGCGGACATGGTTGCCGCCTTGGCTTCCGTCAGTCATGCCCGTCGCAGCATTGTCATTGGCGAGGACCTTGGCAATGTGCCAGACGGCTTCCGCGAGGTCATGGAAGAGGCGCAGATCCTCGGTTACCGCGTCCTCTACTTCGAAGAGGCTGCTCCTGAGGGTTTCGATGTAAGTGGCATCACACGCCTTTCGCTGGCCTGCCTGTCGACGCACGACCTGCCGCCTTTGATCGGCTGGTGGCGCGGCGACGACATCGATCTCGCGCTTAAATTTGGACTGACGGAGCAGGGCGCCGCGGTGGAGGCGAGGAGGGAGCGGGCGAAGCGCCGAGAGAGCCTTCTGGTGGGCCTGAAGACGGCCGGTTTGTCAGATCCGGAAGATGTAGCCGCGATCCCTGATGGTGTTCACGGTGAAATTTCGCAGGAGGTGATCGTCGCCATGCACCGCCTTCTGGCGAGAGCGCCGAGTCTGATGGTTGCGCTTCGGCTTGCAGACCTGGTGGGTGAGGATCAGCCAACGAACGTACCGGGAACCTCCGATGCTTACCCCAATTGGCGCCGGAAGCTCCGCCTGCCAGTGGAGGAGATGGCTGAAAGTTCGCTGTTCCGGCAAATCGTACAGGGAGTTGCGGCCGAGAGACCGAAACTCAATCGCTCGAAGCAGGAGCCGCTCGCGGTCAATCGATGACGGTACGCGAGGCGGTCTTCACAGCCGTTGGACCGGGGGCAGGCTGGTCCGCCAGCTCGGTGGGCTGATGGGTGAAGCCCTCGAGCCCTGAAAGCGCTTGCAGATCTCGTTTAATCTCCACCGGGCTGACTGCGAACGCTCCCACGAGCTTCGCGACGGATACGAGCGCGTTTGTGTGAATGCGCTCATATCCATGGGATGCGTCGACGCCAAAGGTGACAAGAGAGGTGCGAACGTCATGGCCGGCTTCGATTGCCGAGGCTGAATCCGAGCGGTAGTACCGGAACACATCCTTCTGGAAGGGTATCTGCTCGGCCTTGCAAAGGTCCACCAGCTTCTTCGTCAGGTGATAGTCGAAGGGCCCTGATTGATCCGCCATCGCAATCGTAACGCCGAATTCGGACGAGTTTTGGCCAGGGGCTGTGGTGCCGTTGTCTATGGTCAACATGGACGCCACGTCGCCCGTGATGACGGAAGATGCACCCACGCCGACTTCCTCGGCAATCGTGAAAAGCCAATGCGTGTCAACCGGAGTGCTCGCTCCTGCCCGCTCCAACGCTTCAATGGCTGCAAGCGCGATCGCTACTCCGGCCTTGTCATCCAGGTGGCGGGAATTGATGAACCCGTTATCCAGGAATTCCGGTAAGGGGTCGATTGCGACAATATCGCCGACGTCGATGCCCAGGTTAAGCGTCTGCTCTCTTGACTGAGTGACCGCGTCGATCCGCAACTCCAGGTATCGCCAACCCACAGGAAGCGAGTCCACCTCGTCATTGAAGGTGTGGCCCGACGCCTTCAAAGGCAGAACAGTCCCTCGAAAGCTTCCTCTGCTGCTGAAAATAGTAACCCGCGCGCCCTCGGCAAATCGGGCGGACCAGTGACCGATAGGAACCAGCTCAAGGCGACCGTTGTCTTTGATGTATTTCACCTGTGCGCCCAGCGTATCCAGATGTGTCACCATGGCTCGCGCTCCGCGGCGCCGGCTGCCTTGGCGGATGGCTCTTATCGCACCCCGGCGGGTCAGTTCCGGGTGCAGCCCCAACCGCTCAAGTTCTCGCGAGCAGTGATGAACAATCTCGTCGGTATAGCCGGTGGGGCTGGCTATTGAGAGAAGCGCTTTCAGCTGTTCGAGGAGATAGGTCTCGTCGATATCGATGGTCATGAATTACATTTTCCCCAGAGCGAGGCTTGCGGCGCGATGGCCGGACAAGGGAAAGAGAAGGTCGAGGAACCGTTCTGCCGTCGGCTGCGGCTCATGATTGGCAAGCCCCGGCCGCTCATTTGCTTCAATGAAGACATAGTCAGGATCCGTCGGGCTGCGGACCATGAAGTCGATACCCACAACAGGAATATTGATTGCGCGAGCAGCCTTTACTGCTGCCTCGACAAGCCTGGGGTGGGCGATCTCCGTCACATCATGAATCGAGCCGCCGGTATGGAGATTCGCCGCCTTCCGTACCACCACCTCACGGCCTGCCTCCAGAACCGAATCCAGCGTCAGGTCATTCAGCCGCAGGCATCGCTCCGTCTCGGCGTCCATAGGGATTCGACTTTCGCCGCCGGTTGCAGCGGCACGGCGCCGGGACTGCGCCTCGATGAGGCTGCGAATGGTTTGGCGACCGTCGCCTGTGACGTAAGGCGGCCGGCGCACGGCTGCGGCAACCAGCTTGAAGTCGATCACCACAAGGCGCAGATCCTCGCCGTCGAAGCAGGCCTCGATAAGGACGCGGTCGCAAACCTCGCGAGCGGTACTGATTGCACGTTTCACAGCGTCGAGTTCATCAAGGCCGACTGCCACGCCGCGTCCCTGTTCGCCACGTGCGGGCTTTACCACCACCCGCCCGTGCTTCTCCAGGAACTGGGCGAGTTGGGCATCATCATCCGTGGCCGTCATCTGCTCTGGCACAACCAGGCCTGCTCCCTCGACGACGCGCCGAGTCACAGCCTTGTCGTCGCAGATGGACATGGCCACGCCCGAAGTGAGCTCGGAGAGGCTTTCGCGGCAATGGACGGAGCGTCCCCCTTGAGACAGCCGGAAGAAGCCGCCTTCGGCATCAGTGATCTCCACATGAACGCCACGCCGGCGTGCCTCGTCCACAATCAGACGCGCATAGGAGTTGAGCACGTCGTAAGCCTCTAGAGGTCGGGCATAAAGCCGCTCGTTGATCGAGTTTTTGCGCTTGATCGCGAAGGCCGGGATGCGACGGAAGTGCAGCTTTTCGTAAAGGCGAATAGCCTGGTCGTTATCGTGCAGAACGGAAAGGTCCATGCAGGCAGCGCCACGCGCCTTGAAGTGTTCCGCCAGGCGCCGAACAAGCGCCTCTCCTATGCCCGGATGGCGCGCCTGTGGATCAACCGCGAGGCACCAAAGGGAGGATCCCTGTTCGGGATCGTTGAAGGCCCGCCGGTGATCGATTCCAGTGACGGTGCCCACGATCTCCCCCGTGTTCTCGTCCTCCGCCACAAGATAGGTAATTGAACGATTGTCGCGATTTGACCAGAAGAAGTCCGGGCGGACGGGGACCATGTTGCGTGCTGCGTAGATGCGATTGACGGCCTCCGCGTCGGCTTCGGAAGAGAGGCGACGTATGAAGAAGCCGCGCGGCTGCTTGCGGCTGCTGCGATAGGTCGCCAAATCGAGGCGAAACGTATGTGACGGATCAAGAAACAGCTCTTGGGGTGCTGTGGCGAGCACCACATGCGGATCGCCGACATAAATGGCAATGTCACGATGTTCGGGCGCCTCCTCGCGCAGCGCGGAAATCAACTGGGTGGGATCCTTGAAGGTCTGCGCGAACAGGAGCCGACCCCATCCGCAGTCTACCTGCGCTGCTTCCTCGGGAATGGCTCTTTCCGGCCCTCCTTGGTGGCCGTGACTTGAGTAGTCGACCCGCTGCCGCAGTCGGTGCGCCACGGATTTGGCGGATCGGAAGCGTCCCTTGTCCTCGCCTATGGTCTTTGCCATGGTGTTTATACCCCGTGGGTCTGCATCCACATTTCAAGCAGGCCGACCTGCCACAGTTCGGAGCCCCTGAGTGGCGTGATGTGATCCGAGGGGCTTTCGAACAACTGCTCGAGGTAGTCCTGGCGAAAGAGCCCACGTTCGCGCGCCGCTTGCGACTGAAGCGCGTCCCGGACCATATCGAGATAAGGTCCATCCACATACTTCAGCTGTGGAACAGGGAAGTACCCCTTCTTCCTGTCGATAACCTCTGACGGGACAACCAATCGAGCAGCGTCCTTCAGGACGCCTTTGCCGCCTTCGCGCAGCTTCTCCTCGGGCGGGATCTTGGCTGCCAGCTCAACAAGCTCGTGGTCCAGGAAAGGAACCCGAGCCTCCAGACCCCATGCCATTGTCATGTTGTCCACTCGTTTGACGGGATCGTCGACGAGCATAACCTGGCTGTCGAGACGCAGTGCTGCATCGACCGGCGTATCGGCGCCGGGTGCACGAAGATGGTTGGAGACGAACTCGAAGCTCACGTCCGTCTCGGTCAGCCACTCCGGGTTGAGATGCCGCGAGAGCTTCTCGTGGGAGCGGTCAAAGAAGACCTTCGCATAATCTGCCGCTACGTCGTTTGAATTCGCCAGGGGCGGATACCAGTGATACCCCCCAAAGACTTCGTCTGCACCCTGACCCGACTGAACGACGCGGATATGCTTCGAGACTTCCTGCGAAAGGAGGTAGAAGCCAGCATTGTCATAGGAGACCATAGGCTCCGACATGGCTGCAAAAACGCCGGGAAGAGCTCCCATCAGGCGTTCGGAAGGTACGAAGATCTGATGGTGATCCGTGCCAAAGTGCTTGGCGACAAGGTCTGAGTACACAAACTCGTCCCCCTTTTCGCCATTGGCAGCCTCGAAGCCGACAGAAAAGGTCATCAGGTCCTTCTGGCCCATCTCGGCGAGCAATCCGACGATCAGGCTGGAATCGACCCCGCCCGACAGGAGCACGCCTACCGGGACGTCCGCAACCATGCGGCGGCGCACCGCAGTTCGCAGGGCTTCGAGCACGAGGTCCCGCCAATCCTGGGAGGAAAGGCCACTCATCGATGGGTCCCGCTGGTAGGGTGGCTGCCAGTATACGGTGTCCTCTTCCCGTCCGTCGCGATCGATGACGCGAATTGTCGCCGGTGGCAGTTTCTTGACACCATTGACCATCGTATGCGGCGGCGGCACCACCGCGTGGAAAGTCATGTAGTGATGGAGCGCGGTCTTGTTGATCGACGTGTCGATATCGCCGCTCTTCAGCAGCGCGGGCAGGAACGACGCGAACCGCATGGAATCGCCGGTGCGGGAGAAATAGAGCGGTTTGATGCCGAAGCGGTCGCGGGCCATGATCATCCGGCCCGTGTCACGCTCGTGGATGACGAAGGCAAACATGCCGTGAAAACGCTTCACGCACTCGGTCCCCCAGGCGTGCCAAGCCTTGAGGATTACCTCGGTGTCCCCATGCGAGAAGAAGCGGTAGCCTTTCGCTTCAAGATCCTTGCGAAGCTCCGGGTAATTGTAGATGCAGCCGTTAAAGGCAATGCTCAGGCCAAGCTCGGGGTCCACCATTGGCTGGCGGGCCTTCTCCGAGAGGTCGATGATGGAAAGCCGCCGGTGGCCAAGTGCCGCGTTTCCATGGATCACCAATCCGGAACCATCCGGCCCGCGCGGCGCAATCACCTCCATCATTCGCGCTTGTACAAGAGGAGAAGGCTGGGCGCCGTCGAAGCGTATCTCACCACAAATTCCACACACGGTTCCGCTTGATCCTTTTTCTATTGATTGTCGGCTGAACTGTTATAGATCTGATAATTAGAAATCAAATCATCTAGGTCAAGGTTATGAGCATCGGCAAAAACGGAAACGGAGGCGAAAAGTTTCAGGTGTCGCAGAGGCGGATGATTGAGAAAGCCGTGCGACGCATCGTCCGAGCACATGATCTGCAGTCGCGGGCGCTGGCGAAGCGATGCGGTCTGACCGCGGCTCAGCTCGTTGTCATGAAAGGTGTCGCCGAACTGGGAGAAGTTACCTCCGGGGCCCTCTCGATCTATGCGGATATCAGTGCCGCCACCATCGTGACGATCCTGGATAACCTTGAGGAGCGGGGCCTGATCCAGAGATACCGGTCCGGGAGCGATCGCCGGATCGTCCACACGCGATTGACGGAGGACGGACGCATGCTCATGGAGCAAGCGCCGGAGCCGATGGGCGAGATCTTCCTCGAGCGCTTCTCAAGGCTCTCGCATCAGGACAGGCAGACGCTCGCGGAGGCGGTATCGCGACTGGGTGAACTGATGTCCGCGACCGGCGAGGCAGCTCCATATCGCGAGATCGCTCAGCGCTAGGGACGAGAGACGGAGCTGCTTCGCAGCGTTAGCGCCTCGGTGAATGCCGGAAATCAATCTCAAGGGTGGAAGCGCATCCTCGCATACATATATGAACGGATGTCTTCTAGTCGCTTAAGGAGGCAGTCATGACGATCACGAGAGACGAGATTAGAGACGTCCTGGGGCCTGTCGGTGACACGTTAGCAGCAGAGATTGCGGCGACCGGCGCCAGTCACAAGGAGCTCTCCGAAGCTTGGGCTTGGGTCAACAACAACGAAGCTCTCATGAACGAAGGGCGACCACTGCCGGCGGGTCGTGTTGCGGAACTCGCCGCACTTCTTGAGCCCGAGGATGAGGAAGATCTGCCGTAGTCTTCGCCAGAAAGGGGGCGGCAGGTGATGTGGTGTCGTCCCTTTCTTCGGTTGCCGCTCTGTCGTAAAAGGAGACAGAACAGCTTCCTGAGACGGGCACCGTCAGGCGCGGCGTGTACGGCGGAACCTCTTCCGCTTCTTCAGGTTTAGCGAAGAAGATTATCAGTCCGTCCTAACGGGCAGGAGAGACCTCGCCTCTTGCGCTGATCCGGGAATAACCCCGCGCTTCAAGGAAGTGAGAGGTGCTCCTTGTTCAAGCAACGGTTTATATTACTTTATGCTCATAAAGGCTTCGCCTTCGCATTCACCAGCAGGAACATAGCTAGTCTGACGCTTGCCTTGAAACGCGAGCCAGCAAGGAGACACCTTATGGAAGCAGCAAAGACCCTGGCGGAAATGACCGTCATAGAACGGCGTGAACTCATCGACTTTGTCGCTTCTGCTTTGGAGGGAACTTCCGAAGAAGCGAGGGTGCACGGCGATCAACAGTCCGCGCTCAACTCCTACAACCTTGCTCTCGCTATTCGCGGGAGCGCCGCAGAACTGGCGACCGGAGACTTGCGTTCGGCAGAGCTGCTGCTGCAGCAGGGCATTAGTCTTGTCGCTGCAAGTCTTTCACGATCGCAAGGCCCGCAACTGCACTAGCAATCAGCAGACCCGGTTCTTGCCAGCGCAGCGGCAGATGCCCATCCGATTGATTTCCGCGTGGGCTGTAAGCATAAGCCTTCCACCCCACAGGAAGTGGCTCACGTTCGAAGCAACGGAAGCCAATCTAGGCATCAAGGCTCGGCGCGGACAAGGCAATCTGATGCGAGACAGGCAGCGATGAAGCAGGAGCGGGCTTCTTCGCCGCTACCTTTCCCGGACAGCGCAGCCATGGAGGCACGTCTTGCCCTCGCGAATGCTGGCCCCTTGATGCCGGGCCACCGGTTCATCAGGAACCGGTAGGCTTCTTGGGAGTCGGAGATCGTCGTTAAGGAGGTGTTCTTGTCGGAAACACTGACCGGTTCGGCCCACGTCGCAACGTGGTCGCTCTTGGTCAAGTCGGGGCTGTTCATGAAAAGCATTCCAGTTGTCCGTGCCGTCCTGAACGCGATCCGCTCGCTTTCGTTCCGGTCCACTTGCAACGGACGACGCGAACTGATCTAGCCGCCGGTTGCGATCATGAAAACCAATGAGGCGCCGACCAACAGAACGGTAACGGCAGCGGCCACCCGAAGAGCGCTTTCGAAAGGTGCAGTCTTCGCATGCACGCCTTCGTGGTTGGAGCTTGCTTCCCCAATGGAGCTGCCGCCTGGCTCGATCATGGATCCTCACATACCGTGTAGGCTTCGCTTTTACACGTGAAGAGCGAGGATACTGCTAACGGACGCAGTTAAACCTTGGTGAGCAAAACCTGGAGAAGCTGAAGCATCGGCAAGGGCAGGAAGATGCCCCAGAGGAGAAGCCCTTTCGCTGCCGCAATCCAAGGGTGGATCGCTTAGTCTCTTTCGACTGTCCACCCAAGCACATGATAGAGGATGATCGCTCCGATCGTGGCGGTACCGATCCCATCGAGTGTGAATCCTGCCACGGCGAGCTTGAAGTTCCCCGCGCCAAGAACCAGCGCCACGCCAACCGTGATGAGGTTGCGCGGCTCGGCGAAGTCGACCTTGTTTTCGACCCAGATGCGGCCCGCAGTTGCCGCGATGAGTCCGAAGACAACGATAGAAAGGCCGCCGATAACCGGTCCGGGGATGGTTTGTATCAGAGCACCGAATTTCGGCGAGAAGCCAAGGAGTATGGCGACGACCGCTGCAACCAGGAAGACGAGGGTGGAGAAGATGCGGGTTACCGCCATCACGCCCATGTTTTCCGCATAGGTGGTCATACCGGTACCGCCGAAGGCACCGGAGACCATGGTTGCCAAGCCATCGCCGAGGAAGGCTCGACCCAGGTAGGGATCGAGGTTCCTGCCGGTCATCGCGCCGATCGCCTTGATGTGTCCGAGGTTTTCCGCGACGAGGATGACCACGACCGGGGCAATCAGTGTTATCGCCGAGACCGAAAAGGCGGGCGCGGTGAAGCGTGGAAAGCCAAACCAGGGAGCGGCGCTGACGCCGGAGAAATCCACCGGCGGGCCGAGATTGAAGCCGTTGGCCAGGCCGGTGTAGGCGAGGTATGCAAAAGCCCCGCCGATGAGAATTGGCAAGCGGCGTGCCATGCCGGGAGCATATACGGCAACGAGGCCCACGGCGACGAAGGTAAGGATCGCGATCCATCGCGAGATCTGGTCGCCTTCAGGGTTGTCTGCACCCACGCCCGAAGCGCTGGCAATGGCGATAGGGGCCAACACCAAGCCGATGGCAGCGACGATCGCACCCGTCAGAACAGGCGGCATCAGCCGTTCGATCCAGCTATGGCCGGCAGCCATCACCACGAGACCGATCAGGGCGTATAGCGCACCTGCGGCTATGATGCCTCCCAGCGCAAGCCCGATATCCGGGTTCGGTGCACCAGCCGTCGCCGCCGTAGCAGCGAGTACCGGACCTATAAAGGCGAAGGAGGAGCCGAGATAACTCGGGACGCGGCCGCCTACTGCGACGAAGAAGATCAGCGTCGAAATCCCTGAGAACAGGATGGAGACGTTCGGATCGAAACCCATCAAGATAGGCGCAAGTACGGTGGATCCGAACATGGCCACCACGTGTTGAAGCCCGAGCACTGCTGTTTGTGCTGCTGGAAGCCGCTCGTCCGGCAAGATTCGGCCTTCCGTCTTAAGCCGCCAACGCGGGAAGTAACCACCCATTCCGCTTATATCCGTCTCTTGTTATTTGGTCCGCTGTGCCCTGGTCCCGTTGCGAGACCGGGTCGAATGCGGAAGGAAGGCCTTGGGTGACAGGGCGCCACTTTAGGGCTCCAGCATCCTTTGGCGGATTGTCGATATCTGCATCCTGTGTTCCTGTCACCTGATCCAGCGTGTTTCCCACAGAAGTGCCACGGTGCTGACCGCCGCAACGCAACCGCCATCTCCTTCAGCCCCTGATCAAGATGTTGCGACCGGCCTCTTAAGACGCCACCGTCTCGAACCGCGCGGTGATAAATTCACCGCGCGACGAGGTGGCCCTCTCCTATATCGATCAGGCGTGCCTTTTCCGGCGCTTCGCCAACGTTCCACACGGGGCTCGGAATCTCCCCTGAGAGCCGCAGGTTAGGTTTCCGCTGTCGGCGGGGGTCCGGCACAGGCACTGCCTCCAGAAGGCGCCGCGTGTACGGATGTTGTGGGTTGCCGAAAAGCTGTGCGCGCGTTCCCATCTCGACAATCTGGCCGAGATACATCACCGCCACGCGGTCGGAGATGTTTTCCACGACCGCCATGTCGTGGCTGATGAAGAGATAGGTCACCCCGCTCTCCTTCTGCAGGTCGCGCAGAAGGTCCAGCACCTTGGCCTGGATCGACACGTCGAGCGCTGCAACGCTCTCGTCGCAGATGATGAGCTTGGGCTTCAAGGCGAGAGCGCGAGCAACGCAGATGCGCTGGCGCTGGCCCCCAGAAAACTGATGCGGATAGCGGTTGTAGACACTTGGCGACATCTCGACCCGCTCGAGCAGTTCACGTACGCGCGCCTTCTGTTCTGCCGCCGTGCCGATGCCATGGATCACCAGGGGTTCTCGGATGAGTTCGCCGACGGTCATGCGCGCGTCGAGTGCTGCCATCGGATCCTGGAATACGATCTGGAGATCGCGACGGATCGCCTTGCGTCCCTTGTGGTTGAGGTCGGCCATTGCCTTGCCGTTGATCTCGATGCGTCCGGTGTGAGGCGTCAGGCCAACCAGCGCTTTCGCCATGGTCGACTTGCCGCAACCGGATTCGCCCACCAAGGAAAGCGTTTCGCCGCGGAAGATGTCTAGGGAAACGTGTTCGACAGCATGAACGCGCGCGGTGACACGGCCCAGCAGCCCCTGCCGAATTGGGAAGTTGACGGAAACATCGTGGTAGCGAACGAGCACCTCGCGCATCTCTAGTTCCGGCCGTGATGCGCCTGCACCGATGCGGGGCACAGCGGCCAGTAGGTCGCGTGTATACTCCTCCTGAGGTGCGTCGAAGAGGTCGACTGTCGACGCCGCCTCCACGATCTTGCCCTTGCGCATGACGATGACACGGTCTGCCATCTCGGCGACGACGCCCATGTCATGGGTGATCAGGATGACGGCGGTGCCGAGTTCCTTCTGCAGGTCGCGCAGGAGGTCTAGCACCTCGCGCTGCACCGTCACGTCCAGCGCGG
>DASYHX010000357.1:0-3215 GCA_035998065.1 Pseudorhizobium sp. | reverse complement strand
CAAACTCGACGGAAGCTGTGCGACGGTCACCGGCCGGACTATGGCCGAGAACCTGAAGGGCAAGGAAGCCACTAACCGTGAGGTTATCTTCCCCTACAGTCAGCCCTTGAAGGAGAAAGCGGGCTTCGTCGTTCTGAAAGGCAATCTCTTCGATTTCGCCATAATGAAGACGAGCGTCATCTCGGAAGGCTTCCGCCAGCGGTATCTCCAGGAGCCCGGTCGGGAAGGCGTCTTCGAGGGCAAAGCGGTCGTTTTCGATGGTTCGGAAGATTACCACCACCGGATCAACGATCCTGAACTCGGAATAGACGAGAACACCATCCTCGTCATCCGCGGCGCTGGTCCCCTCGGTTGGCCGGGATCTGCCGAGGTCGTCAACATGCAGCCACCGGATCACCTCTTGAAGCGCGGCATCACCAGCCTGCCTACGATCGGTGACGGTCGTCAGTCGGGAACGGCAGATAGCCCCTCGATCCTCAACGCGTCCCCGGAAAGTGCAGCCGGCGGCGGTCTCGCCTGGCTTCGCAGCGGCGACGTCATTCGCATCGACCTCAACGAAGGCCGCTGCGATATGCTGGTCGAGGCTGAGGAAGTCGAGCGACGCCGCGCGGACGGCATTCCAGCCGTCCCGGCGGATGCCACGCCTTGGCAGCGGATCTACCGCAAGTCCGTGACACAGCTGTCGGATGGGGCGGTGCTGGAAGGTGCAGCGGACTTTCGTCAGATAGCCGCCAAGTCGCCGCCAAGGCACAACCACTAGCGACGAGGGAGCGGCAGCATCAGCGGCTGAACAGGGTCTTCACGAGGGTCCGATACGCCAGGACCTGCCGCTCCAGTTGTCCCGGATCCTTCATCGCCTTCGCCATGATGATGGCACCGTCGAAGATGCATGTGAGCGTTCTGGCAAGGTCCTCCAACGGGATCGGCTCTCGCGGGGGATAGACAGCCGCAATGTCTTGGATGTAGCCAAAAAATCGGTCGTTCCACCTGAGCACAGAATTGGTGTTGAGCTCAAGGACCTGCGGATCGAACAGGCGCTCTTGGTAGCAGATGGAGGCGACAAGGCAGCCGGGATGGCCGCCCGGCAGGTCGCGGCTCAGTTCCGCCAGAAGCTTCAACCCGAGCAGGAAGCGCTGGAGGGGGTCGTCCGTCAGTTCGGCGGCACGGCCGAATATCTCGTCGAAGACGTCGTCGTTCTCCGCCACATAGCGCCGCAGCATCTCGCGCGCCAATTCGTTCTTGTCGCGAAAATGGTAGAAGAAGCCACTCTTGGTGATCCTCGCCTCGGCGATGACTTCCTTGATCGAGGTGGCGGCGAAGCCCTTCGCAAGCACCGACGCCTGTGCAATATCGAGTATCCGCTGCCGCGTCCGCTCGCCCTTCGACAGCTTTTCGTTCGACAGCAACTGGACCGGCGGTACGGTTTCCCGTTGTTCGGTGAACTGTCCCGCCAGGCTTTCTGCCGGTCCTGGCATTCCAGCCTCCTATGAATTCATCAGTTTAACGATTCAGACGAAGCTTGACCGCAAGTCTTCTAGATCAAGCCATAGTCTTTCAGCGAAAACCTCTGCGGTAACAAACTCGGATGCCGAGGGAACATTGCAACGATACCACAGGAGGACACCATGGCCAAATACAGGAGCCAGCTACCGCAGATCATCGATCGCCTTTTTCTTACTGACGGCGGACTGGAGACCACGTTGGTTTTCCACGAGGGGCTGGACCTTCCCTGCTTCGCGTCGTTTCCGTTGCTCGCGGACGAGGATGGGCGCGCAAAACTGAGCAAGTACTACGAGGAGTATCTTCGCATCGCACGCGACAGCGGGCTGGGCTTCATCCTCGATACGCCCACCTGGCGCGCAAATCCGGACTGGGGGCGTGAGCTTGGCTATGATGCTGCCGCGTTGGCCGACGTGAACAGACGCTCCGTTGCCTATATCTCGACCCTGCGCGGTGGCTGGGAGCGGCCAGGCCAGGTAATCCTCCTGAACGGAGTCATCGGGCCGAGGGGCGACGGTTACAAGGCCGGACGCATGACCGCCGAGGAAGCAGAGGATTATCACGCGCTGCAGATCAACGTCTTTGCAGACACCAAAGCGGACATGGTGAGCGCCATCACCATGAACACCTCGGAAGAAGCCATCGGCATCGCGCGTGCGGCGAAGAAGAGCGGCATGCCCTGCGTGATTTCGTTCACCGTCGAGACGGATGGACGCCTGGCAACGGGAATTTCACTGCGCGAGGCGATCGAGGAGACGGACGCTGCGACCGACGAAAGCCCGATCTACTACATGATCAACTGTGCCCATCCTTCGCATTTCGAGGATGCGCTGACCGGCGGCGAACAGTGGGCAAAGCGCATCGGCGGGCTTCGCGCCAATGCGTCAGCCAAAAGTCATGCCGAACTGGACGAGGCGACCGAACTCGATCTCGGCGATCCGGTGGATCTGGCGCAACGCTACCGAAGCCTGCGTAGCACATACCTTTCCATGCGCGTGATCGGCGGATGCTGCGGTACGGATCATCGCCATATCCAGGCAATTTGCGACGCCTGCCTCCCGCGGGCAGCAGCAGAGTGAGGAGCATGCCGTGGTCACAAGTCGTTCGCTGCCGCCCTCGCCGGCCTGCAGGGTCGCTGGTCCGGTCGCAAAGGCGGCAGTGCAGCCTGCTGGACCCGCACTTGATGCACGACATCGGCCTTCACCGAGGCTGATGTATCACCGGGCGCTCCAAGACGTTTCTGGACATGTGATCGGGGCCACGACCAGGAGATTTCCTCGGGAGCGTGCTTGCGAGGGGAATTGGCAAGAGATGCCTCGCTAGACAACCGCGCTCATGCCGCCGTCAACGTAGATGATCTGGCCGTTGACGTAGTTAGAGGCATCGGCGGCGAGGAAGACGGCCGCGCCGACAAGCTCCTCCGGCTTGCCCCAGCGACGTGATGGCGTACGCCCCTTCACCCACCTGTCGAAGTCCGGATTGTCGATCAGAGCCTGGTTCATGTCGGTCAGCATATAGCCGGGACCGATTGCATTCGCCTGGACCCCATGCTCGGCCCATTCGGCAGCCATCGTCTGCGTCAGTGTCTTGATGCCACCCTTTGCCGCCGTGTATGGCGCAACGGTCGCGCGGCCGAGGCCGCTCATCAGTGAGCCAATGTTGATGACCTTGCCGCGCTTGCGCGGCAGCATCCGCTTGGCCGCTTCCCTCGAAAC